>NZ_JBEOXS010000075.1:0-32030 GCF_040296705.1 Streptomyces sp. NPDC002055 | reverse complement strand
GACGCCGACGGCGTCAGCCTCCCGCAGGCCATGGAGCGCGCCGGATACCCGCGCGGTTGCGCGGGCCGGGGCGTCGGTGCCGGTCGGGCGGATGCCGGAGGTCAGGCGCCCATCATGTGCACGCCGCCGTCGACGTGCACGATCTCGCCGGTGGTCTTGGGGAACCAGTCGGAGAGCAGGGCGACCACGCCGCGGCCCGCGGGCTCCGGGTCGGAGAGGTCCCAGCCGATGGGGGCGCGGGTGTTCCACACGTCGGCGAGCTCCTCGAAGCCCGGGATGGACTTGGCGGCCATCGACTTGATCGGGCCCGCGGACACCAGGTTGCAGCGGATGTTCTTCGAGCCCAGGTCACGGGCGAGGTAGCGGGAGGTGGCCTCCAGCGCGGCCTTGGAGACGCCCATCCAGTCGTACTTCGGCCAGGCCACCTGCGCGTCGAAGTCCATGCCGACGACCGAGCCGCCGCGCTTCTCCAGCAGCGGGAGCAGCGCCATGGTCAGCGCCTTCAGGGAGAACGCCGAGACCTCGACCGCCGTGGCGACCGACTCCCACTCGGTGTTCAGGAAGTTGCCGCCGAGCGCGTCCTGCGGCGCGAAGCCGATGGAGTGCACGACACCGTCGAGGCCGATGCCCTCGCCGAGGTGCTCGGTGACCTTGTCGGCCAGGCCCGCGAGGTGCTCCTTGTTCTGCACGTCCAGCTCGATGACCGGGGCGGGCTTGGGCAGCCGCTTGGCGATGCGCTCCACCAGGCTGAGCCGGCCGAAGCCGGTGAGCACGACCTCGGCGCCCTCCTCCTGGGCGAGCTTGGCGACGTGGAAGGCGATCGAGGAGTCGGTGAGGACTCCGGTGACGAGGATGCGCTTGCCGGCGAGGATTCCACTCATGTGATCAGTGACCCATGCCCAATCCGCCGTCAACCGGGATGACGGCTCCAGTGATGTATGCGGCGTCGTCCGAGGCGAGGAAGCGCACCGTGGCGGCGATCTCCTCGGGCTGCGCGTAGCGGCCCAGCGGCACCTGGCCGACGATGCTCTCCCGCTGTTCGTCGGTGAGGGCCTTCGTCATGTCGGTGTCGACAAAACCGGGGGCGACGACGTTGAAGGTGAGGTTGCGCGAGCCCAGCTCACGGGCGAGCGAGCGGGCGAACCCGACCAGGCCGGCCTTCGAGGCGGCGTAGTTGGCCTGGCCCGCCGAGCCGAGGAGGCCGACCACCGAGGAGATGAGGACGACTCGGCCCTTCTTGGCGCGCAGCATGCCGCGATTGGCCCGCTTCACGACCCGGAAGGTGCCGGTCAGGTTGGTGTCCAGGACGGCGCTGAAGTCCTCCTCGGACATCCGCATCAGGAGCTGGTCGCGGGTGACGCCCGCGTTGGCCACCAGCACCTCGACCGCGCCGTGCTTCTCCTCGATCTCCTTGTAGGCCTGCTCGACCTGCTCGGGGTCCGTGATGTCGCAGCGCACGGCGAGGAAGCCGGCGGGCGGCTCCCCGGACCGGTAGGTGATGGCGACCTTGTCGCCGGCGTCGGCGAAGGCGCGGGCGATGGCGAGGCCGATGCCCCGGTTTCCTCCGGTGACGAGAACCGAGCGGCTCAACGGATCACCCTTTCGATAGCGGTCAGGTACCCAAAAACTATCGGTCTGGGAGGCGCCACGGAGAATCGACCCCCGACAGGGGGATCACCCGGTCACTGTTGGATCCCTACAGAACCCCCACGCTCAGGACGCCATCGCCGCACGGCGCGGAGCGGCGTCAAAACTCATCCATCGCATCACTCGGACAGTTGACCTCCGCGTCCTTGCCGCTGAGTAGTCTGGCCCCACGGCCGAGAATGCCGCTCATGGGAGAACGTATGACCGCCACAGCCTCGGAGCAGCCCCGCATCCCCCGGCCTCCGGCGACCGTGACCGCGCTGCGCCAGGCTGTTGCTCAGATCGCCCCGGCCGCACTGCCGCCCTTCACCCGGGAGCTCGACCAGGCTGCGGACCAGGCCAGACAGGGCTCCGACCTGACTCCCCTCCAGCAGTTCACCGCACGCTGGGCCGTCTATGTGGAGATCCAACGTCGTCCGGTCGTTGCCGCCCGGTTCCGTGAACTGGAGGACCTGGCAGCGGCGGGCGACGCGACCGAGGCCCGTCGGGCGGCGGCCGAGCTCGGCCGCATCCTGGACGAAGCCCGGGCCGCCCTCTCCCAGGGCGAGCGGTGAGCGGTTCCTGGACCTGGGAGTACGACCCGGACCAGCGGCATGTCACCGACGGGTTGCCGTCCGGCGTCGTCGCCGAGGTCGAGCGACTCGTCGCACAACTCGTGGAACTGGCCGACACCGGCGTCGATGTCACGGACCTGGGAAGCGGTCCCCGTACCGGCGGGCTGCGCCACCTGGACGCCGCGGGTGGGTTCTTCTACTTCCTCGTCGCGCCCCGGCAACGGCTGGTCATCGTGGTCAGGATCGTTCCGCCCGGCGACAGCCTCTGACCGCCGGCTCGGCCTTCCCCGCTCATGACCTCCTCGGCTCTCTCGGCGCGGACCCGCCCGACGGGTGGCCCCGCGCCGTCCGCCCCGTGCGCGCCCGGAAAATGCAGCCGCCGCAAGCGGCTTCTGCGGCATGATCGGGGCAACGACCCCGGGAGGATGACGTGCCCCATTCCATCGACGAGTCCTTCTTGGCGCTGCCGCTCCGCGCGCTCGCGGACGCGGCGCTCGCCCGTGCCCGCGCGCTGGGCGCCGAGCACGCGGACTTCCGGTTCGAGCGGGTGCGCAGCGCCTCGTGGCGGCTGCGGGACGCGCGGCTCGCGGGCTCCTCCGACACCACCGACCTGGGATACGCGGTGCGCGTGGTGCACGGCGGCAGCTGGGGCTTCGCCTCCGGGGTGGACCTGACCCCGGACGCCGCCGCCGCGGTGGCCGACCGGGCCGTGGCCATGGCGAAGCTCTCGGCGGAGGTGATCGCCGCCGCCGGATCGGACGAGCGGGTGGAGCTGGCGGACGAGCCGGTGCACGCGGACCGGACCTGGGTCTCCGCCTACGAGACCGACCCGTTCGACGTCTCCGACACCGAGAAGCGGGAGCTGCTCGCCGAGTGGAGCTCCCGGCTGCTGGCGGCCGACGGCGTGGCCCACGCGGACGCCTCGCTGCTGACGGTGCGGGAGAACAAGTTCTATGCGGACACCGCGGGCACCACGACCACCCAGCAGCGGGTCCGGCTGCATCCGCAGCTCACCGCGGTCGCCGTGGACCCGGAGACCGGCGAGTTCGACTCGATGCGGACGATCGCCCCGCCGGTCGGGCGCGGCTGGGAGTACCTGACCGGCACCGGCTGGGACTGGGACGCCGAGCTGGCCGAACTGCCGTCGCTGCTGGCGGAGAAGATGCGGGCGCCGAGCGTGCAGGCCGGCGCGTACGACCTGGTCGTCGACCCGTCGAACCTCTGGCTGACCATCCACGAGTCCATCGGCCACGCCACCGAGCTGGACCGGGCCCTGGGGTACGAGGCCGCGTACGCGGGGACCTCCTTCGCCACCTTCGACCGGCTGGGCGAGCTCCGGTACGGCTCCGAGCTGATGAACGTCACCGGGGACCGGACCGCCGAGCACGGCCTGTCGACCATCGGCTACGACGACGAGGGCGTGGCCGGGCAGTCCTGGGACCTGGTCAGGGACGGGGTGCTGGTCGGCTACCAGCTCGACCGCCGGATCGCGAGGCTGACCGGCTTCGAGCGCTCCAACGGCTGTGCGTTCGCGGACTCCCCCGGCCATGTGCCGGTGCAGCGGATGGCGAACGTCTCGCTCCGGCCGGCGCCGGACGGGCCGTCCACCGAGGAGATGATCGGCGGGGTGGAGCGCGGCATCTACGTCGTGGGCGACCGGTCCTGGTCGATCGACATGCAGCGCTACAACTTCCAGTTCACCGGGCAGCGGTTCTTCCGGATCGAGAACGGCCGGCTGGCCGGGCAGCTGCGGGACGTCGCCTACCAGGCGACGACGACCGACTTCTGGGGGTCGATGACCGCGGTCGGCGGTCCGCAGACCTATGTGCTCGGCGGGGCGTTCAACTGCGGCAAGGCCCAGCCGGGCCAGGTGGCGGCGGTGTCGCACGGCTGCCCCTCCGCGCTGTTCCGCGGCGTCAACATTCTCAACACCACCCAGGAGGCAGGCCGATGACCCGCACGACCCAGCCGCATGAGGTCGTGGAGCGCGCCCTCGAACTCTCCCGCGCCGACGGCTGTGTGGTGATCGCCGACGAGGGGTCCAGCGCGAACCTGCGCTGGGCGGGCAACTCGCTGACCACCAACGGCGTGACGCGCGGCCGGACGCTGACCGTCGTCGCCCTGGTGGACGGGGCGGAGGGCACCGCGTCGGGCGTGGTCTCGCGGGCCGCCGTCACCGCGGACGATCTGGAGCCCCTGGTGCGGGCGGCCGAAGCGGCGGCCCGCGAGGCGGGGCCCGCCGAGGACGCCCGGCCGCTGGTCGAAGGGGTGCCCGCCGCCCCGGACTTCACCGAGGCGCCGGCCGAGACCTCCTCCGCCGTCTTCTCGGCGTTCGCGCCCGCGCTCGGGGAGGCGTTCGCCCGGGCCCGGGACGGTGGTCGGGAGCTGTACGGTTTCGCCAACCACCAGGTCGTCTCCAGCTACCTGGGCACCTCGGCGGGGCTGCGGCTGCGCCACGACCAGCCCACCGGCACCCTGGAGCTGAACGCCAAGTCGCCGGACCGCACCCGTTCGGCGTGGGCGGGCCGGGCCACCCGGGACTTCACCGATGTCGACCCGGCCGCGATGGACGCGGAGCTGGCCCGGCGGCTGGCCTGGGCCCAGCGGCGGGTGGAGCTGGACGCCGGACGGTACGAGACGCTGCTGCCGCCGACGGCCGTCGCGGATCTGCTCGTCTATCAGCAGTGGTCCGCCACGGCCCGGGACGCGGTCGAGGGCCGTACGGTCTTCAGCAAGCCGGCCGGCGGCACCCGGCTGGGCGAGAAGCTGTCGCCGCTGCCGCTGACACTGCGCAGCGATCCGCACGCGGCCGGGCTGGAGTGCGCGCCGTTCCTGCTGGCGCACTCCTCGGGCGACGACGCCTCGGTCTTCGACAACGGCCTGCCGCTGGAGCCCACCGAGTGGATCAGTGAGGGCCGGCTGAGCCGGCTGGTCACCACCCGGCACACCTCCAAGGTGACCGGCATGCCGGTGGCCCCGCCGGCGGACAACCTGATCCTGGACGGCGGCGGCGAGCAGTCGCTGGAGGAGATGGTCGCCGGGACGCGGCGGGGGCTGCTGCTGACCTGTCTCTGGTACATCCGGGAGGTCGACCCCGCGACGCTGCTGCTCACCGGGCTGACCCGGGACGGCGTCTATCTGGTGGAGAACGGCGAGGTCGTCGGGGAGGTCAACAACTTCCGCTTCAACGAGTCGCCGGTCGACCTGCTGTCCCGGGTCTCGGAGGCGGGGCGCACCGAGCCGACGCTGCCGCGGGAGTGGGGCGACTGGTTCACCCGGGCCGCGATGCCCGCCCTGCGGATTCCGGACTTCCATATGAGCTCGGTCAGCCAGGGCGTCTGACGAGGGGCGGATCCGTCGGCCTGCGGGTGTGCGGCCGGGGCCGGCCCGGTCCCCCGCCCGCACGCCCGCGCCCCCGGCCGCACGTCCACCCTCACCCGCCCGCACGCCCACGTCCACGCGCACGCCGGCCCCGGACACGGCCCGGCAGCGCCACCCTTCTCGCCGGATCGGCCGGAGCGCGGTGCCCGGCCGAGCCGCACTGCCCGACCAAATAGAATTCACCCCGTCCACCTGTCCGTCCCGATCCTCCAGGAACGTCATGACACGCCTCGGCGACTCCGTCGCTCGCACCAGCGCACTGCTGGCGCAGGACCTCTCCTCCGACAAGACCGTGGAGCAGCTGCTCACGGAGACGAAGGCGAGGCGCTATCTCGACCTGTCGGACCTGTCGGCGAAGGACCAGGCGGAGCTGATCGCCCGGCGCACGGTGGATGTGCTCCCGTCGGTCAGCAGGCTGGCGGAGCGGATCGAGGAGCGCCGGGCCGAGGGCCGGGGGCTGAGCCTCAAGCTCGGCATCGACCCCACCGCGGCCGATGTGCACCTCGGCCACACCGTCCCCATGATCATCCTCAGCCGCTTCCAGCGCATGGGTCACGATGTCACCCTGCTGATCGGTGACTTCACCGCCAAGATCGGCGACCCGTCGGGCCGGACGGCCGAGCGGCCGCCGCTGACGGACGAGGACATCGCCGCGAACCTGGCCGGTTACCGGGAACAGGTGCGGCCGTTCTTCGACTTCGAGAAGGTCCGCTTCCGGCAGAACAGCGAGTGGCTGGCGCCGTACACCTTCCCGGAGCTGCTGGGCCTGCTCTCCCAGGTGCCGGTCTCGCAGCTGCTCCAGCGCGACGACTTCCGCAACCGGCTCGCGGACGGGTCGGGGCTGACGATGTCGGAGCTGCTGTACCCGATCGCCCAGGGCCTGGACTCGGTGGCGCTGGAGTGCGACGTGGAGCTGGGCGGCGCGGACCAGCTGCTGAACCTGCAGATGGGCCGCAAGCTGATGGAGCTGCGGGGACAGCAGCAGCAGCTGGTCGTCACCATGCCGCTGATCGAGGGCACGGACGGCTCGGGCGCCAAGATGTCCAAGTCCAAGGGCAACTACGTCGGTCTGAACGCGACCGCGGAGGACGTCTTCGGCAAGATCATGTCGGTGCCGGACCGGCTGATGGAGCCGTACCTGAAGGCATGGACCGAGTGGACGGACGAGGAGATCTCGCTCGCGCTGTCCCGGATCGAGGAGAAGTCGCTGCACCCCATGGACCTGAAGAAGGTCCTGGCGGGTGAGGTCGTGGCGGCGCTCTACGGCGTGGACGCCGCGATGGCGGCCCGTGCGGGCTTCATCGCGCAGTTCTCGAAGAAGAGCTTCACGGAGGTCGAGTCGCTGCCGTCGGTCGACGCCGCGGAGCACGGCGGGGAGACCGTGGCGACGGTGCTGACCAAGGTGCTGGAGTTCACCCAGAGCGCCTCGGCGGCCCGCCGGCTGGCCAAGCAGAACGGGCTGCGGCTGGTCGTCGAGACCGGGACCGGCCAGCAGACGGCCGTCCTGGACGAGGCGGCAGCCACCGGCCCGCTCGGGGAGGTCGTCCCGCGGGTGCTGGCGGAGAAGGGCCTGAGCGGCACCGTCTACCTGAAGGCGGGACGGAAGATCGCCGAGATCCGGGGGCTGTAGGGCGGCACGACGGCGTACGGCGGCGGGGCGCAGACACGTCCCGCCGCCGTCCGGTCAGGCGGTGTGTCTCCGGCCGCGGATCTGCGCCCACAGCGGGGTGCCCAGGGCCACGATCAGCACCGCTCCGGCGATCTGCAGCAGATGGCGGCCCCAGTCGATGCCGCTCGTCTCGCCGATACCGAGGGCCCGGGCCACGGCATTGCCGATGAGGCTTCCGATGATGCCGAAGACCATGGTCAGCCAGACGGGGATGTTCTGCCGGCCGGGCAGGATCGCCCTGGCCAGCACCCCCAGTACGAGTCCGACGATGATGGCCCACAACCAGCCCATGGCTGCCTCCTCGCACCGCGCGGTAGGACGCGGACAGGAGGTGCCGACGGGTCGGGCCGGCACCCCTCACGGCCAGTCTCGGCCCGGCCGCGGTGCGGCGCACCCCGGGGGCGCGGCGCTCCGGACGGGCCTCCGCCGCGGCCGGTGCCCGCCCTCCGGCCGGTGTGTCCCGCCCCGATGGACCGGCACCGGGGACGCGCCGGAAAGGCCTGACCCGGGTGCGTGGACGACGGTGCCACGGCGTACCGTTGAAGATGTCCGGACCTTTCAGGCTCGGCACGGGATGTCAGGTGGTGGAACGTGAGGCGGAAGCAGCACGGCGACGGCGTCTTCCGGATCACGGGAGCCCGTCAGGGGCTGGCCGAGGACGTACGGGGCCGGCAGCGCCGGTACGTCATCTCGATGCTGGTGCGCACCGTGTCGTTCGTGCTCGCGGTCGTGCTGTGGAACGTGGAACGGCCGGTGGCGATCGTCGCTCTGGTGCTGGGCTTCGCGCTCCCGTACATTGCCGTGGTGATCGCCAACGCGGGCCGGGAGAACGCTCCTTCGCTCCCCTCGACGTTCATTCCGCCGCCCGAGCGGCCCGCGCTGAACCGCGGTACGGAGGAGGACGGGGCGCACGAGGCCCCCGGGACTTCCGGTGCGGAGCGCGACCAGGAGCCGCAGCAGCCCCGCTGAGCTGCGAGGATCGCCGAAGCTCAAGAAAAGCTCAGATCAATCCTGCGGATCGGGTGCACCCGCCAGGGTCCCCCGTGACATACTTCGTACGCGCTCCGCATCCCCCGTCGGAGCGACGGACCGACGCCGGGCGGCTCCCCCCGTGGCTGCCCGGCGTCGCCATGTTCCGGGCCGTTCGGCCCCCGCGCGCCGCCCCTGTCCCGGGATGATGCAGGCTTGGCCGTGTGACTGACACTTCTCCGATCTGCTCGGCCAAGGGCTGCCGTGTCCCCGCGGTGTGGGTACTGGCCTGGAACAACCCCAAGCTGCACACTCCGGAGCGCCGGAAGGCCTGGCTGGCGTGCGAGGAGCACCGCGAGCATCTGTCGTCGTTCCTCGGGGTGCGGGGCTTCCTGAAGGAGGTCGTGACGCTGGAGGAGTGGGAGCGGCGCCCCGAGGCCGGGTGACCGGACGCCGCGCGACGGGACGCCACATGACGGGCCGCCGGGTCGCCGAACGCCGCGTGACAGGGCGGTATGTGACGGAGCGCCGGGTGCGGGGCACCGAGTGACCCCGCGTCGAATGCGGCAGCCGTTCAGTCGAGTGCGGCAGCCGTTCAGTCGGGCGCGGCAGCCGTTCAGCCGCCGATGGCCGACATCGGGCGCTCCGGCTGGAGGAACCACGGGTCGTCCAGCCCCGATCCCGCCTTCTTGCCCCACATCGCCGTCCGCCACAGCCCGGCGATCTCCTCGTCCGTGGCGCCGGAGCGCAGCGCGCCGCGCAGATCCGACTCCTCCCGGGCGAACAGGCAGGTCCGGACCTGCCCGTCGGCGGTGAGCCGGGTGCGGTCGCAGGCCCGGCAGAAGGGGCGGGTGACGGACGCGATGACGCCGACCCGGGCCGGCCCGCCGTCGACCAGCCAGCGTTCGGCGGGGGCGGAGCCGCGCTGCTCCTCGCCCTCGGGGGTGAGCTCGAAGCGGGTGCGCAGGCTCTCCAGGATCCACGCGGCGGTGATCATGCCGTCGCGCTTCCAGCCGTGCTGGGCGTCGAGCGGCATCTGCTCGATGAAGCGCAGTTCGTAGCCGTTCTCGACGGCCCAGGACAGCAGGTCGGGTGCCTCGTCGTCGTTGAGGCCGGGCATCAGGACGGAGTTGACCTTGACGGGGGTGAGGCCCGCCTCGCGGGCGGCCTCCAGGCCGCTGAGCACATCGTGATGGCGCTTGCGCCGGGTCAGCGCCTGGAAGACCTCGGGGCGCAGGGTGTCGAGGGAGACGTTGACCCGGTCGAGCCCGGCGTCCTTCAGGGCCCGGGCGGTGCGCCCGAGGCCGATGCCGTTGGTGGTGAGGGACATCCGGGGGCGCGGTTCGAGGGCGGCGCAGCGCTCGACGATGCCGACGAGCCCCGGCCGCAGCAGCGGCTCGCCGCCGGTGAAGCGGACCTCGTCCACCCCGAGCGTGGTGACGGCGATGCGGATCAGCCGGACGATCTCGTCGTCGGTGAGCAGGTCCGGCTTGCCCAGCCACTGCAGCCCCTCTTCGGGCATGCAGTAGGTGCACCGCAGGTTGCACCGGTCGGTGAGCGAGACACGCAGGTCGGTGGCGACCCGACCGTAAGTGTCGACGAGCATGGTTGCGGCCCCTCCCACGGATGCTGCGGACCAGCCTGACGAGGATGTCCTCGTCTTTGCAGCCTACGCGATCGGTCCGATCTTCAACAGTTCGTTGAAGGCGGGACCGGTCACGTTCCGTGAGAGGGGCCGTTCACAGCCCGTCGGAGTGCCAGTGCGTCGGAGTGTCAGTGCGCGCCGGTTCCGGTCAGGGAGCGGACCTCCAGCTCCGCGTACTTGGCCGCGTCCGGCTGTTCCCTGGAGAGGACCGAGCCCAGCCAGCCGAGCAGGAAGCCCAGCGGGATGGAGATCAGACCGGGGTTCTCCAGCGGGAACCAGTGGAAGTCGACGCCCGGGAACATCGAGGTCTCCTTGCCGGAGACCACTGGCGAGAAGAGCACCAGCAGCACGGAGACGGAGAGGCCGCCGTAGATCGACCACAGCGCGCCCCGGGTGGTGAAGCGCTTCCAGAACAGGCTGTAGAGGAGGGTCGGCAGATTGGCGGAGGCCGCGACCGCGAAGGCCAGCGCCACCAGGCCGGCGACGTTGAGCTTGCCCGCGAAGATCCCCAGCCCGATGGCGACGGCGCCGATCGCGACCGCCGAGATCCGGGCCGAGCCGACCTCCTCCTTCTCGGTCGCCTGCCCCTTGCGGATGACATTGGCGTAGATGTCGTGGGCGAAGGACGAGGACGAGGCCAGGGTGAGTCCGGCGACGACCGCGAGGATGGTGGCGAACGCGACCGCCGAGATCACCGCGAGCAGGATGGCGCCGCCGGTCGAGCCGCTGCCGCCGCCGACCTGCTCGGCGACCAGCACGGCGGCGGTGTTGCCCGCCGGATTCGACTTGGTGATCGTCTCCTGGTCGAGGAGGGCCGCGGCACCGAAGCCGAGCGCGATCGTCATCAGGTAGAAGCCGCCGATGATCCCGATCGCCCAGATCACCGACTTCCGGGCGGCCTGGGCGCTGGGCACGGTGTAGAAGCGGATCAGGATGTGCGGGAGCCCGGCGGTGCCGAGGACCAGGGCGACGCCCAGCGAGATGAAGTCGATCTTCGACGTGGCGGTGGCGCCGTACTTCAGGCCGGGTTCGAGGAAGGCGGAGCCCTTACCGCTGTTCTCCGCGGCGGCGCCGAGCAGCTGCGAGATGTTCCAGTCGAACTTGCTCAGCACCAGCACGGTGATCAGCAGGGTTCCGGCGATCAGCAGGACCGCCTTGACGATCTGCACCCAGGTGGTGCCCTTCATCCCGCCGACCGTCACGTAGAGGATCATGATGATCCCGACCAGGACGACGACCAGGTTCTTGCCGGCCTCCCCGGTGATGCCGAGCAGCAGGGCGACCAGCGCACCGGCGCCGACCATCTGCGCCAGCAGGTAGAAGATGGACACCACGATGGTGGAGACCCCGGCCGCCGTCCGCACCGGCCGCTGCCGCATCCGGAACGCGAGCACATCGCCCATGGTGTAGCGCCCGGAGTTCCGCAGTGGCTCGGCGACCAGCAGCAACGCCACCAGCCAGGCCACGAGGAACCCGATGGAGTAGAGGAATCCGTCGTAACCGGAGAGCGCGATGGCGCCCGCGATCCCCAGGAAGGACGCGGCCGACATGTAGTCGCCGGAGATGGCGAGGCCGTTCTGGAAGCCGGTGAAGGAGCGGCCGCCGGCGTAGAAGTCCGTGGCGTCCTTGGTCTGCCGGCCGGCCCAGACGGTGATGCCCAGGGTGGCGGCGACGAAGACCGAGAACAGCGTGATGATCAGGGTGCGGTGCTCACCGGCCCCGTCGGCCGCCAGCTGCAGCGTCGGGCTCATGCGTCGCCCTCCAGACGGGACTTGATGGCCTCGGCCCGGGGGTCGAGCCGGGTGGCCGCGTGCCGCGCGTACCACCAGGCGATGAGGAAGGTGGTGACGAACTGGGCGACGCCGAGGACGAGGGCGACGTTGATGTTGCCGAGCACCTTGGTGCCCATCAGGCCGCCCGCGTAGTTGGACAGCAGGACGTACAGCAGGTACCAGGTGACGAAGGCCACCGTGAGCGGGAAGGCGAAGGAACGGTAGGTGTGGCGCAGTTCCGTGAACTCCGGGCCCGCCTGTACCGCACGGTACGGCTCTTTGCCCGATGTCCCCTCTCCCGGCATGGTCGGTTCGGTGTACACGGGATCTCCTGTGGTGCGGTCTCGGTCGATAGGCAGGTGGGGGGTGACGTCGATCACGGGCCGGTTCGGCATGCTAGGCGCGGTCGACGCGATCCAACAGGGGTGCAGTAGTTGAAATTCGCAGGAGCGACGATCAGGCCGACACCCACCGGGTTCCGCTTCGTTGATCCCGGCGTGAGCGATCCGTCGAACCAGCCGCCACCCGGCCCGGCCCGCCGGCCGTACGGCATGGTGCGGCTGTCCGGACCGGTGACGGCCGTCCGGATCGCCCCGCGCGCCGCCCCCGTGGAGCGGCGGCGCTGGTACGGACCGTGGGTGGCCCTGCCGCCCCTGAGCATCCGCGCGCTGCGTACCGATCCGTCAGGTCGCTGACGGAGCAGGCGCGGTCCGGAGCGCCGCGCGCGGCCGGCCGTCGCCGCGCAGCCGGACACCGTCGGCCCGCGTGCGGACACCGGCCCTCGCACGGCCCCCGGCCCGCCCGTGGACGCCGGTCCGGACCCCCGGACGGCCGGCCCCGGCACGAACGCCGCCCCGGTCCGCCACACGGTCGTTCCCGGTCGTGTCGGCGCCGCCGGGCAGGTGGATTCCGCGGCCGCGGCCCCCCGCACACATCTGCCGGTCTCGTACCACTCTGGGGCTCTCCTGGGGAAATGCTTGATTTGTCCCATCTTGTGGGGGCACGTGACGCGGCTGGGGCGCGGTTCCGGCCGGACCGAAGTATTCAGCCGTCCGGACCAACTGCTACGGAATTCTCGCTTTTTGCCGGAATCCATTGATCAGATCACCGGATCGGCGCTAGCTTCCGTCGTCATGTACCCGTCCATGCGCACATCCGCGCGCGGAGGGTCTTCTCGACGATGTGGAGAACCCATGGCTCATCCCCGCTCCAGACGCAGGCGCGTCGCCGTGGCGGTGCCGGTCGGGCTCGCGCTGACCGCCGCCTTCGGCTTCCTGCCCGGTTCCGCCACGGCTGCCCCGCAGGACGCGCCCGCGTCGGCCTCCGCCGCGCAGGACGGCCCCCGTCTGTCGTACGTGGTGAACACCGCGACCGACGCCGGCACCGTCGCCGCGGTGAAGAAGGCGGTCACGAAGGCCGGTGGCACGATCGTCACCACGCACGCCGGGATCGGCGTGATCGTGGTCCACTCGGCGAACCCGGACTTCGCCAAGACCATGCGGACCGTCAAGGGCGTCCAGTCGGCGGGCGCCACGCGCACCGCGCCGCTGAAGTCGGCCGCCACCACCGACGTGGGCAAGCCCGAGAAGGTCGCCGAGCCGCGCTCCGCCGCCGCGCTCGGCGCCGCCAAGGCCTCGGGCAAGGAGCCGCTCGAGGCCCTGCAGTGGGACATCCCCGCCATCAAGGCGGACAAGGCCGCCAAGGTGAACCCGGGCAGCAAGAAGGTGACCGTCGCGGTCATCGACACGGGCGTCGACGACACCCACCCGGACCTGGCCCCCAACTTCTCCGCGAAGCAGTCGGCGAACTGCGTCGGCGGCCTGCCGGACACCCGCAAGGGCGCCTGGCGGCCGTACAACCCGGACGAGGACTACCACGGCACGCACGTGGCCGGCGAGATCGCCGCCGCGCGCAACAACGTCGGCGTCACGGGTGTCGCGCCGGGGGTGAAGCTCTCCGCCATCAAGGTCAGCGAGCCGGAGACCAGCCTCTTCTACGCCGAGTCCGTCGTCTGCGCCTTCGTCTTCGCGGCCGACCACGGCGTCGAGGTCACCAACAACAGCTACTACGTCGACCCGTGGCTGTTCAACTGCAAGGACGACCTCGACCAGGCGGCCATCCTGGACGCCGTCGGCCGCGCCGCGAAGTACGCCCAGCGCAAGGGCGCGATCAACGTCGCCTCGGCGGGCAACTCGGCCATGGACCTCGCGGCCAAGGAGCTGACGGACACCAGCAGCCCGAACGACACCACCCCGGCCGAGCGGAAGATCAACCCGGCGACCTGCCTGGACGTTCCGGCGCAGCTGCCCGGTGTGGTGACGGTCTCCGCGACCGGCCCGAAGGCCCTGAAGTCGTACTACTCCAACTACGGCCTCAACCAGATCGACGTGGCGGGCCCGGGCGGCGACAAGTACCAGGTGCCGGAGTCCCCGGCGAAGGACGGCCGCATCCTCTCCACGATGCCCGACGGCGACTACGCCTATCTGCAGGGCACCTCGATGGCCGGCCCGCACGTCGCCGGTGTCGCCGCGCTGCTCAAGAGCAAGCGCCCGGATGCGACGCCGCAGGAGATCCAGTGGCTGCTCAAGGCCCAGGCGGACAACCCGGGCTGCCCGACGGCGCCGTACGACCCGGACGGTGACGGCAAGGTCAACGCCGAGTGCGTCGGGACCAAGCACATCAACAGCTTCTACGGCTTCGGCATCGTCGACGCCCTGGACGCGGTCAAGAAGTGACCCACCGGGCCGTGCCGCCCGAAGCGGCACGGCCCGCGGTCCCGGCCGCGGCCCCCTCGCCCCGGCCGGGGCCGCTCCGCACGCTCGTCCTCGCTCCTCCCTTCCTGTGCACGCCCCGTTCCGTGACCGAAGCAGGAGATTCCATGACGTCGCGCTCCGCCCTCCGCTCCCGCCGCGCCCTCGCCGTTCCCGCCGGGATGGCGCTGGCCACCGCCCTCGCGTTCCTGCCCGCCGCTGCCACCGCGGCGCCGCTCCCCGCCGACGGCACCACCGCCGCCCGGGCGCCCCGTGCCGCGGCCGACTCGCTCAGCTACGTCGTCAACGTCCAGCGCCCGGACGCGGTCACCATCGCCCGGGTGAAGAAGGAGATCGTCCGCGCGGGCGGCACGGTCGTGCAGGTCTACGACCGGATCGGGGTCGTCGTCGCCCACGCGGCGGACCCCGGCTTCGCGCAGCGGATCCGCGCCGTCCAGGGGGTCCAGTCGGCCGGGGCGACCCGGACCGCGCCGCTGCCCGCCCAGTCCACCACCGCCGTCGGCGAGCCGAAGCGGCTCACCAACGAGCAGGCCCGCGCCGCCGCCCGGCAGGCGGCCCCCGGGCAGGACCCGATGCAGCCGCTGCAGTGGGACCTGCCCGCGATCAAGGCGGACAAGGCGCACGAGAAGACGCTGGGCAGCCGCGATGTGACCGTCGCGGTCATCGACACCGGCGTGGACGACACCCACCCGGACATCGCGCCCAACTTCGACCGGGCGGCCTCGGTCAGCTGTGTCAGCGGCAAGCCCGACACGTCCGACGGCGCCTGGCGCCCCGGGGCCCACGAGAGCCCGCACGGCACCCATGTGGCGGGCGAGATAGCCGCGGCGAAGAACGGCGTCGGGATGACCGGGGTCGCACCGGGCGTCAAGGTCTCCGGCATCAAGGTGTCCACCGAGGCCGGCTTCTTCTACACCGAGGCGGTGGTCTGCGGCTTCATGTGGGCCGCGGAGCACGGCGTGGACGTGACCAACAACAGCTATTACACCGACCCCTGGTACTTCAACTGCACCACGGACCCGGACCAGAAGGCGCTGGTGGAGGCCCTCACCCGGGCGACGCGGTACGCCGAGCGCAAGGGGGCGGTGAACGTCGCCGCGGCGGGCAACGAGAACTTCGACCTCGCCGCGGACTCCCTCACCGACACCTCCAGCCCGAACGACAGCACCCCGGGCACCCGCACCGTCGACCCGTCGGTCTGCCTGGACATACCCACCCAGCTCCCCGGTGTGGTGACGGTGGCCTCCACCGGCGCCAAGGGCCTGAAGTCGTCGTTCTCCAACTACGGCCTGGGAGTGGTGGACATCGCGGCCCCCGGCGGCGACAACACCCGCTACCAGACCCCGGCGCCGCCCGCCGTCAGCGGCCTGATCCTCGGCCCGCTGCCGGGCGGCGGCTACGGCTACATGGCGGGCACCTCGATGGCCTCCCCGCACGTGGCGGGCGTCGCCGCGCTGATCAGGAGCACCCACCCGAAGGCCTCCGCGGAGACGGTCAAGTCGCTGCTGCGGGAGCAGGCCGACGACACCGCCTGCCCGACGCCGTACGACATCGACGGCGACGGCACGGCCGACGCGGTGTGCGAGGGCGGGACGCGCCACAACGGCTTCTACGGGGCGGGCATCGCGGACGCCCTGGACGCCGTGCAGAAGTGAGCCACTGAGTCGCTGAGCCCGTGAGCCGACGGGAGCGGGCGGTGCCCCACGCACTTCGGGGTACCGCCCGCTCTCCGTGCCGGGGCGGCGGTGCCGGGTGTTCCGGAGGGTGTCGGGACGCCGTGGACGGGTGCCGGGCGTTCCGGACGGTGCCGGGACGCCGTGGACGGGTGCCGAGGCGGTGCCACGGACGGTCCGTCGGCGGGCGTCCGCCGCTGCCGGACGGTCAGTTGCGGACCAGCACCTTGAGGGAGGTGCGCTCGTCCATGGCCTTGTAGCCCACCGGCACGCCGTCCAGGTCCACCGTCAGGTCGAAGACCGGGGACGGGTCGATCGTGCCGTCCAGGATGTCCGGCAGCAGCTCGGGGATGTAGCTGCGGACCGGGGCGATGCCGCCGCGCAGGGCGATGTTCCGGCCGAACATCACGCCCAGGTCCACGCCGGTACCGCTGCCGTGCGGCGCACCGACGTAGCCGATCGCGCCGCCGGGCCGGGTGATGCCGACCGCCGTGCGCATCGACTGCTCGGTCCCGACGGCCTCGATGACGGAGTGCGCGCCCTGGCCGCGCGTCAGTTCCCGCACGGCCTCCACCGCGGCCTCGCCGCGCTCGGCGACGACGTCCGTCGCCCCGAAGGTGCGGGCCAGGTCGGTACGGGTCCGGTGACGGCCCAGCGCGATGATCCGCTCGGCGCCCAGCCGCCGGGCGGCCAGGACGCCGCAGAGTCCGACGGCGCCGTCGCCGACCACCGCGACCGTGGCACCCGGGCGCACGCCCGCGCCGACGGCCGCGTGATGGCCGGTGCCCAGCACGTCGGAGAGGGTGAGCAGCGCGGAGAGCAGCCGCTCGTCGGAGGCCGCCTCGGCGGGGAGCTTCACCAGGGTCCCGTTGGCGTGGGGCACCCGTACCGCCTCGCCCTGGCCGCCGTCGGAGCCCGCGTTGCCCCAGAAGCCGCCGTGCTCGCAGGAGGTGGTCAGGCCCTCGGTGCAGTAGTCGCAGACGCCGTCGGACCACGTGAAGGGGGCCACGACGAGATCGCCGGGCGTGACCCCGGTCACCTCGGAGCCGGTCTCCTCGACGACGCCCAGGAACTCGTGGCCGATGCGCTGCCCCGGCTCGCGGGCCGCCTCGCCCCGGTACGCCCACAGGTCGCTGCCGCAGATGCAGGACAGCAGCACCCGCACCACCGCGTCGCCCGGCCGCTGGATCACCGGGTCGGGCACCTCCTCCACACGGATGTCGTGCGGGGCGTGAATGACGGTGGCGCGCATGGTGGTGCTCCTTGCGGACTGTACAAGCGTTCGGTGCAGCCCCTTACCGTACGCCCGCCCCATCGGCCGGTACGTCGGCCGGTACGTCGGCCGGTGGTGCGGCCGTCCCGTCCGCCGGCCCGGGCTCCCGCGCGGCCGGCTGCCACCCCGGACCGCGCAGGAGCCGCCCCGCCCGCTCGCTCCAGCTCCGGGCCGCGCGCAGGTCACGGGCGATGGCGACGTACTCGTGGGTGGCGACCCGCAGCACGTTGTAGGTGGCGATGTTCTTGGTGAGGCCGTAGACGGGGCGTTCGGTCTCCGGGGTGAAGGAGCCGAACAGCCGGTCCCACACGATGAGGATGCCGCCGAAGTTGCGGTCCAGATAGCCGCCCTGGGAGGCGTGGTGCACCCGGTGGTGGGAGGGCGTGTTGAAGACGGACTCGACGGGCCGCGGCAGCCGGCCGATCCGCTCGGTGTGGATCCAGAACTGGTACACCAGGCTGACGGACGCGCAGAACGCCACCGCCGCCGGATGCACCCCGCAGGCGACCATCGGCAGATAGAAGGGCCAGACCGTGAGCGAGGTCCAGGGCTGCCGGAGCGCGGTGCTGAGGTTGTACTTCCTGCTGGAGTGGTGCACCACATGGCAGGCCCACAGCACGCGGACGACATGGTGGCCGCGGTGGGCCCAGTAGTAGCAGAAGTCCTGGGCGAGGAGGAGCAGCGGAATCGTCCACCAGACCACGGGGACGCGCAGCGGGGTGAGTTGGTGGACGGCGATCTGGGCGGCGACGGCCGGGACCTTCCAGAGCAGGTCGAAGGCGAGGCTGCCCAGCCCCATCGTCAGGCTCGTCGCGGTGTCCCGGGCCTCGTAGCCCGCGGACTCCTCGTCGGGGTGCAGCCGGTGGCTCACCATCTCGACGGCGGTGAGCAGGACGAAGGCGGGTATCGACCAGAGCACGACATCGGGGAGGTGCGGCATGGCCGCACCCTAGGGCGGTCCGGGGCGCCGGAACAGAGGCCCGGCCACGCGCCTTCCGGCCGCCGCCCGGACCGGACCGGAGCCCGGACGGGGAGGGCGGGGATCCGGCCACGGCACCGTCGCCGTCCGGACCCGCCGGGCGCGGAAGGCCCCACGGCATGCCCGGGCCCGGCGCAGCGGTTCCGCATCACCGCCCCCGCCGCGGCTTGACGGTGCGTCGCCCCGGAGCGCGTACGGCCACTCGACCAAGTCACCACAGGACGAAACGGACTTCTCGCTCCGCTCGCCGACGCAGGCCGGGTGCGGCGGGCCCCGGTGCGGCGGTTCCGCTTCCCGCCCGGTGGTCAACCGGCCCCGGACCGCGCCGCCATGACGCCTTCCGCCCGGGGCGTTCGGGAGCTGTCAGCGGCGGCCCGTATCCTCAGGGACCATGCTCGAAGACCGCACGGCAGCCGCACCGTCCATCGCGCCGCAGCCCGGACCGCCGGCGCCCGCGTGGCCGCCCGCGTACCCGCAGGGGTATGCCGTGGTCGACGTGGAGACCACGGGGCTCGCCCGGGACGACCGCATCGTGTCGGCGGCCGTCTACCGGCTGGACGCGCGGGGCGATGTCGAGGACCACTGGTACACGACGGTCAATCCGGAGCGCGATCCCGGGCCGGTCTGGATCCACGGTCTGACGAGCGAGGCGCTCGCGGACGCCCCGCTGTTCCCGGAGATCGCCGACGCCCTGTCCGAGCGGCTGGCCGACCGGGTGCTGGTCGCGCACAACGCGGTCTTCGACTGGTCGATGATCGCCCGGGAGTACGCGCGGGCCGGCCGGACGGCCCCGGTCCGGCAGCGGCTGTGCACCATCTCCCTCTCCAAGGAGCTCGGCCTCCCGCTGCCCAACCACAAGCTGGAGTCACTGGCCGCCCACTACGGCGTCGTCCAGCAGCGCGCCCACCACGCGCTGGACGACGCGCGGGTGCTGGCCGAGGCGTTCCGGCCGAGCCTCCACCTGGCCGCGGACGGCGGGGTGCGCTTGCCGCTGCTGGCCTGCCAGCCCCTCACCGAGTGGTCGGACACCCCGCGCACCATCGGCTACCAGTACCGTCCGACGAGCTGGCGCCCCAGCCGCAAGCGCCCCGCCTGCCCCTACCCCAACCCGGGCCGGTACGAGCCGGGCGCTCCGCTCGTGCAGGGCATGCGGGTGGCGTTCTCCGGCGACACCTCGGTCGACCGGGAGCTGCTGGAGGACCGCGCCTTCGACGCCGGGCTGCACATCGCGACCAGTGTGTCCCGCCTCACCAGCCTGCTGGTGACCAACGACCCCGAGGCGGCCACGTCCAAGACGGTCAAGGCCCGCTCCTTCGGCACCCCGGTGGTCGACGAGGCGGCCTTCATGCAACTGCTCCAGGACGTGGCGCCCGCGCCGTCATCCGGGTGAAGCAGGGCGACGCGCCCGCCGGTCGCGCCCGCTCCGCGGCCCCGCCGCCGCACCCTGTGGCCCATGGCACGTTGTGAGGTATGCGGAAACGACTACGGCATGACGTTCGAGGTGCACGCGCAGGGCGCGGTGCACGTCTTCGACTGTTTCTCCTGCGCCATCCACAAGATGGCCCCGGTCTGCGAGCACTGCCGGTGCGCGATCATCGGCCAGGGTGTGGAGGCCGACGGCCACTTCTACTGCGGCGCCCACTGCGCCCGTGCGGAGGGGCAGGTGGGACTCGTCGATCACGTCTGAAGACCCACCCCCGCCCGTCCTGCACCCCACGACCGAGTTGTACGGTCGTGGGGTGTACCGCTTCCTGTTGTCCCGGCAATGGGTGATTCTCACCCTGGTGGCTCTCGGCCTGATCCCTGCCATGATCGAGCTGGGTTTCTGGCAGTTCCACCGCCACGAGCACCGGGTCCGGCAGAACGCCCAGATCGCCCGGAGCCTGGAGGCGTCCCCGGTACCGGTCGGCCGGCTCACCTCGCCCGGCCATGAGGTGCCCCGCGCCGACACCTGGCACCCGGTCACCGCGACCGGACGGTACGACACCCGCCACGAGGTCGTGGTCCGCCAGCGCACCGCCGCCGACGAGCAGAGCATCGGCTACTACGTCGTCACTCCGCTGATCATGAAGGACGGCCGGGCGGTGCTGGTCAACCGCGGCTGGATCCCGACGAACGGCCCGCTCACCACCTTCCCGAAGATCCCCCACGCGCCCTCCGGCGAGGTCACCGTCACGGGCCGGCTGATGCCCGACGAGACCACCGCCGAGAGCGGCATCAAGGACAAGCCGGGCCTCCCGCCGCGCCAGGTCATGCTGATCGACAGCCGGCGCCAGTCCCTCTCCCGACCGGTGCTGGGCGGCTACGTCGAGCTCACGAAGACCGCCCCGAAGGCCACCCGTCAGCCGGAGCAGGTACCCGAGCCGGATCACGACAGCATCGGGCCGCACATGGCGTACGCCGTCCAGTGGTGGCTGTTCGCCGCGGGCGTCCCGGTCGGCTGGGTGGTGCTGGTCCGCCGGGAGCGCCGGGACCGGCTGGCGGCTGCGGAGCAGCCCCGGGAAGCGGTGCCGGTCCCGGCCTGAACCCGTCCGGTGGCAGCCCGGAATGTCCGGGGCGCGCTCCGGGCAGGGGAGAACACGGAACCGTGGGAAAGGCGGCACCGTGCCCGGACAGATCGAGGACTACGCCCTCATCGGCGACCTGCAGACCGCCGCGCTCGTCGGCAGGGACGGCTCGATGGACTGGCTGTGCCTGCCGCGCTTCGACTCGGCGGCCTGCTTCGCCGCGCTGCTGGGCGACGAGGACAACGGCCAGTGGCGGGTCGCCCCGTCCTCGGGCGGCACCTGCACCGACCGCGCGTACCGCGGCGACACCCTGATCCTGGACACCTTCTGGGAGACCGGCACCGGCACGGTCAAGGTCACCGACTTCATGCCGCAGCGCGACAGGGCCCCGGACGTCGTACGGATCATCGAGGGGGTCTCCGGGTCGGTGGAGATGCGCAGCGAGATCCGGCTGCGCTTCGACTACGGCAACATCGTCCCCTGGATGCGCCGCACCAACGGGCACCGCATCGCGATCGCGGGCCCGGACTCCGTCTGGCTGCGCAGCGAGCCGCCCGTCCCGACCTACGGCAAGGACTTCGCCACCTTCGCCGAGTTCACGGTCTCCGCGGGCGAGCGCGTCGCGGTGGTCCTCACCTGGCATCCCTCGCACGAGCCGCAGCCCCACCGGATCGACCCGTTCGCCGCGCTGGAGTCCAGCGTCGCGGACTGGGAGAAGTGGTCGGCCCGGTGCAGCTACGACGGCCCCTGGCGGGATGCGGTGATGCGCTCGCTGATCACCCTCAAGGCCCTCACCTACGCCCCGAGCGGCGGCATCGTGGCCGCCGCGAGCACCTCCCTGCCGGAGGAGATCGGCGGGGTGCGCAACTGGGACTACCGCTTCTGCTGGCTGCGCGACGCCACGCTCACCCTGAACGCCCTGGTCTCCAGCGGCTATCTGGACGAGGCGGCGGCCTGGCGCGACTGGCTGCTGCGGGCCGTCGCCGGTGACCCCGCGGACCTGCAGATCATGTACGGGCTGACCGGCGAGCGGCGGCTGACGGAGTTCGAGGTCCCCTGGCTCCCAGGCTACGAGGCCTCGTTCCCGGTGCGGATCGGCAACGCCGCCGTGGAACAGCTCCAGCTCGACATCTACGGCGAGGTGCTGGACTCCCTCTTCCTCTCCCGCGAGCGGGGCCTCCCCCAGGAGGAGCACTCCTGGAATCTCCAGCGGGCGCTGATGGACTTCCTGGAGACCCAGTGGCGCGAGCCGGACGAGGGCCTGTGGGAGGTCCGCGGGCCGCGACGGCACTTCGTCCACTCCAAGGTCATGGCCTGGGTCGCCGCCGACCGGGCCGTCCGCACCCTCGAACAGTCCCCGGAGCTCGGGGGCGACGTGGACCGCTGGCGCGCCATGCGGGACACCGTCCACCGCGAGGTGTGCCGGCACGGCTACGACGCCGACCGGAACACCTTCACCCAGTCCTACGGCTCCACCGAACTGGACGCCGCGACCCTGCTCATCCCCCAGGTGGGGTTCCTCCCGCCGTCCGACCCCCGGGTGGTGGGCACGGTCGACGCGGTGCGCCGCGAACTGGACCACGGCGGCTTCGTCCGCCGCTACACCCCGGACCACGTGGACGGCCTCCCGGGCGACGAGGGCGCCTTCCTCGCCTGCTCGTTCTGGCTGGCGGACGCGCTGTGCGCCACCGGCCGCACCAAGGAGGCCCGGGACCTCTTCGAGGAGCTGCTGTCCCTCCGCAACGACGTGGGGCTGCTGGCCGAGGAGTGGGACCCGGCGGCACGGCGCCAGCTCGGCAACTTCCCGCAGGCGTTCAGCCATGTCGGTCTGGTGAACACGGCGCTCGCCCTCTCCGGGAGCGATAGGACACCATGAGGCCATGGATCTTGAACTGAAGGACCGGGTGTACGTGGTCACCGGCGCCAGCCGGGGCCTCGGGCTGGCCACCGCACGGGAACTCGTCTCCGACGGCGCCAAGGTGGTGCTGAGCAGCCGGGACGAGGAGGCCGTCACGGCCGCCGCCGCCGAGCTGGGGCCGAACGCCGCGGCCATCACCGCCGACAACGCCGACGCCGGGACGCCCGAACGGCTCATCGCCACGGCCCGGGCCCGTTTCGGCCGCTTCGACGGCATCCTGATCAGCGTCGGCGGCCCGCCGCCCGGTCTGGGCACGGACAACACCGACGAGCAGTGGCAGGCGGCCTTCGAATCGGTCTTCCTCGGCGCGGTCCGCCTGGCCCGCACGGCCGCGGCCGAGCTGCCCGAGGGCGGCGTGATCGGCTTCGTCCTCTCCGGCTCGGTGCACGAGCCGATCCCCGGCCTGACGATCTCCAACGGCCTCCGCCCGGGCCTCGCGGGCTTCGCCAAGTCCCTCTCCGTCGAACTCGGCCCCCGCGGCATCCGCGTCGTCGGCCTGCTCCCGGGCCGCATCGACACGGACCGGGTCCGCGAGCTCGACGCCCTCTCCGGCGACGCGGACGCCGCCCGCACCCGCACCTCGGCGGGCATCCCCCTCCGCCGCTACGGCCACCCCGAGGAATTCGGCAGGACCGCGGCCTTCCTCCTGTCCCCCGCGGCGTCCTACGTGACCGGCATCATGCTCCCGGTCGACGGCGGCTCCCGCCACGGCTTCTGACCACACCGAGCTCCAACGGTCACGGGACACTCACGCGGGAGGGGCTCTGGCCACAGAGCGAGGTGAGCACGGACTCGCGGTGCCACCGACCCAGTGGCCGGACGCCAAAGAGTGGGACCGCAGGGCCGGGTGGACGCAAGGGGGTGGGGGCACCGGGCGGGTGGTCCGGACGCAAGAGCGCGGGGCCGCAGGGCGGCTGGGTGAACGCAAGGGGGTGGAGGCGCAGGGGTGGGGGGTTCCGGAAACTTCCGTGTATTTGTGGCCCCCAGGGCCGTAAATATACGTTCCGGAACCCCCCCCCCCGGGCCCCCCCCCCCGAAACCCACCACACACCCGCACCCACACAACCAACGCCCGCACAAACGAACCGCAAGACCCCCAAGCGCGCCGCGCAGCGCTAAAGCACCCGCTCCGCCCCGTGCCGCACAGCCGTCACCCGCACCTCCGCCGGCAGCACCGCCAACCCCGCCGCCTCCCGCGCATGCCCCAACGCATCGCCCGTCAGCCGCCCCACCGCCTCCGCCGGCCCCGCATGGGGCTCCAGCACCATGCCCACCTGCGCCTCCGGCGCGGTGCGATGGCGCCCCGTCAGCCGGACGTCCACCCGGGACACGCCGTCCATGGCCTCGGCCTCGGCCGAAACGGCGGCTTCCAGCGCCCGCCCCCGCAGTAGCGCCCCCTCCCCGTCCCCGCTGTCCACGAGCGTCTCGCCGAGCCGGCGCTTCCGCAGCTGCGCCAGCAGCCACCACAGCGTCAGCACGAGCAGCACACCCAGGACCGCGAAGACGACCGGCCACCACCAGCCGTCGTCCTTGTAGCGGGTCCGCCCCGCCGCGCTGAGCACCACGTCGTCGGGCCCTCGGAAGGGCCACCAGCCGGGCAGGGTGAAGCCCCAGTGCCGGGGCAGGTCCAGTGCGCCGACGAGCACCGCGCCGCCCAGGGCGAACAGCGCGAGTCCGGCGAGCCCCAGCAGCATCCGGTTGACTTTCCTGAGCATGCGTCACGTCACCTCTTCGCCGCGCGCCGTACGTGCACGGACAGGGCGGGCCGGCGGGCCAGGCCCAGCTCCCGCAGACCGTCCGCCGTCGCCGCGTCCACGTCCTTCCGTACCTCGTCCAGCTCCCGGAAGTGCGCGCGGGCCCGGATCGTGATCCGGCGGCGGCCGACGGCGGCCCGCACCGACTGCACCCCGGGCACCTCCATGACCCGGTCGCGCAGCACGAGCGCGGCGGCGTTCCGGTAGAGCCCGGCCCGGACGTGTTCCGCTCCGGGAACGCCGGCCGGGCGCCGCATCGGCAGCAGGGCGCGCAGCCCCGGGGTGAGGGCCAGCACGAGCAGCCAGACCCCCACGGCCATCGCGACGGCCGCGCCGCCGATCATCCAGGAGTTGTCCAGCGGCCGTTCGGCGAGCTGGTCGGCGAGCTCACGGCGCCAGGCCATCGCGGACCGGCCCGCCCGGACGGCGACCACGTCGTACAGGGTCAGCGCCACCCCGGCGACCGCGAGGAGCGCGACGACACCGGCCGGCACCCGCCGCGCGGACCAGAAGCGCTTGTTCCGCCCCGCGTCGCCGCCACCCTCGTCCGTCACGCCGGATCCGGACTGCTCGGCGCCCGAACCCTCAGGGCCCGAACCCCCGGGACCCGAATCCCCAGGGCCCGAACCCCCAGGCCCCGAACCCCCAGGCCCCGAATCGCCGGGACGTGACCCCCCGGGACCCGCATCCCCGGCGCCCGAACCCCCGGGGGCGGCGGCGTGTTCGCCCGTCCCCGGGGAGGCCTCGGGTCCGACGGTCGGCAGCCGCCGGGTGGTCCGCTCCTCGCGTGCGTCGTCCTCGGTCATTGGACCCGCTCCCCGTCCGCCCGGGCGGTGTGGGCGGAGTGCAGCCGTTCGACGGTCACGGAGACCTCGGGAACGTGCATGCCGGCCAGGGCCCGTACGCGTTGGGCGACCGAGCGGCGGACGGCGCGGCACTCCGCGCCGATGTCGCAGGGGTAGCCGAGCTCCACGGCGAGCCGTACCCGCGCTTCGCCCAGCGGGCCGCGCACGTCCTCGTGCTGGGTGGCGGCGCGCACCGAGACGGTGGCATGGGCCCCGCGGCCGGTCGGCACCCGGTGGGCCTCGGGCGCCGTGCGCAGCACCTCCAGCGCGGCCTGCGAGGCGATCTTGGCCACGACCCGGTCGGCGACCCGGGTCGCGCCGCGCGCGCCGGGCGGCACCGGCGGCTCGCCCGCGCCCGCCGCCCGTTCAGATCTGTCTCGTTCCGGTCTGTCGCGTTCCGGCCCCGGTCCCGCGGCGGCCCCGTTCGCCACCCGCGCTCACCGCCGCCGCTGTTCGCGTTCGCGCGGCCGGAAGAAGTCCCCGGGCTCGAGGTCTCCGTCCAGGAACCGCCCGGCCACGAGCCCGACCGCTCCCAGCGCGGCCACCAGCAGGAAGGCGCCGAATCCGCCGAAGTACCCGGCGAAGCCCAGCGCCATCCCGGCGATCAAGCCGACTGCGGCCATGTTCATCGTCCGCTCCTTGCGCTCGCGGTCCGCTCGCGGCCCGCTGCTGTACGGGTGGCTGCCGCTCGGCGGCCACCTCTCACTGACTGCGCGGCCCTCACTGACTGCGCGTCCCTCACTGAATCCGCGGCTGCTCCTCGTCCTCGTCCTCCTCGTCGGGCAGCTTCACATCGCTCACCGCGATGTTCACCTCCACCACGTCGAGGCCGGTCATGCGCTCGACCGCGGAGATCACGTTCTCCCGTACGGCACGGGCCACGTCCGTGATGGAGACGCCGTAGTCGACGACGATCTCCAGGTCCAGCGCCGTCTGCACCTCGCCGACCTCGGCCTTGACGCCGCGGGTGACCGACTTCCCGGCCCCCGGTACGCGTTCCCGGACGGCGCCGAAGGTGCGGGAGATGCCGCTGCCCATCGCGTGCACCCCGACGACGTCCCGGGCGGCGAGGCCCGCGATCTTCTCGACCACCCCGTCGGCGATGGTGGTCCTGCCGCGCGACGCCGGGTCTCCCCCGCCGCGCCCGGCCCCCGGGGCACGCCGGGGCTCGACGGTCTCGGTCGTGGTCGTCTCGGGCCGGTTCCGCTGAGGGGCATCGGACATCGCCGGTCACCTTCCGAGGGGGAGGAAGAAGCGGCATCCCGCTCCGCCGCCCACACTATGGGTAATTGTCCGGTTTCGCTCCAGGGTTGTGGCAGGCGTGGGACAAGGGCTGTCCGACGGATGGCGCACCCGGCCGTCCCGTCGCGCGTGCGGCAGGCTGTTACACAGCAGAGGGATGGAGGTGAGCGACGATGACGGCGGACGGCTGGATCCACGCGGTCCGGCAACAGCTCGGCCTGGGCCGGCTGCTCCCGCTCGGCGGGCCACGGGACGGCGCGTGGATCACGGAGCGCGCCGCGGCGGACGTGCTGCGACAGGCGGTCGACCCGGTGGAGGGGGTCCGGCTCGGCCGGCTGCGCATCTCCCTGGTGGACCCGGCTTCGGCGGAGGCGCCGATGGCCCCTCCCCCGCCCAGCGCACTGCCCCCCGGACCGCTGCACATCGAGGCGGATTTCGCGGCCGCGATGCGGCTGCCGCTCCACGAGGCGGCGACGCGAGCCCGCGAGGCCCTGCTCACCGCGGCGGAGGACCGGCTGGGGCTGACCGTGACCGAGGCGGACCTGCGCGCCACCGATCTGCTGGACGAGCCGTCCGCCACCCCCGGTGGCCTCCGGACCGGCCCCGGCACGACGGAAGCGGAACCCTCGGCCGGGCGGCCGGGCGCGAGCACCCCGGAGGCTCCGGCAGGGCACGAACCGGAATCGGCTCGGACGGCGGGAGCACCGCGGCCGACGGACGCTCCGCAGCCGGCCGGTCCGCCGGAGGCCGCCGAATCCGGGGCACCGGCCCCTTCGGCGACGACGCCCCGGTCGCCGGAGCGGTGGGGCGACGTCACCGCGGCCGCCTGCGCGGTGCCCGGGGTGATCCGGCTCGCCGCGGCCCTGGCCGGGCCCGCGGTGCGGGTCGAGGACCGGACCCACCCCGAACAGCGCCATGTCCAGGTGCAGTTGGCGGTCTCCGCCGACCACCGGACGCTGGACATCGCCCGTGCGGTGCGTACGGCGGTGACGATCGCGGCGGCACTGGAGTCGCCGGGGCCGGTCAGGGTGGCGGTCGTCATCACGGCCGTCGAGCCGGGACCGGGCCGCCGGCCACCTCATTTCTGACGGCGATCCCCCACGCAGGCCGCCGCCGGCCGCTCCCCCGCACCGTTGGTCCGGCACCGGCCGCCAGGGCGACGCCCCGGTCGTCCAGCAGCACCCGGCGGCGCCACCCGCGCCGGGCCTACTCGGCGATGCCCGCCAGGTCGCGGAGCCGGCGCGCCTGCGCCGCCCGCTCGGCCCGGCGCTGCTCCTCGTACGTCCGCTCGCCCGCGCCCCGCAGGAGCGCCTTGGTCTCGATCACCGCGTCGCGCGGTGCGGCCAGCAGCGCGGCCGCCAGGTCCGCGACGGCGCCGTCGAGCTCGCCGGCCGGAACGACCAGGTTGGCCAGGCCCGTCCGCTCCGCCTCGGCGGCCTGGACGAACCGGCCGGTGGCGCAGATCTCCAGCGCGCGGGCGTAGCCGACCAGGGAGACGAGCGGATGCGTGCCGGTGAGGTCGGGGACGAGCCCGAGGCTGGTCTCGCGCATGGCGAACTGCACGTCCTCCGCGCAGACCCGGAGGTCACAGGCGAGGGCGAGCTGGAAGCCCGCACCGATGGCGTGCCCCTGCACCGCGGCGACGGTGACGATGTCGTTCCGCCGCCACCAGGTGAACGCCTCCTGGTACTCGGCGATGGTGTCGTCGAGCTCCGTGTCGGAGCCGCGCGCCAGGTCGATGAACGAGGGCTCGCCGTCGAAGCCCTCGGGGGTGAACGCCTGGCGGTCGAGCCCGGCCGAGAAGGACTTGCCCTCTCCGCGCAGCACGACCACCCGGACGGTGCCCGGCAGCAGACGCCCGGCCTCGGTGAGGGCCCGCCAGAGAGCGGGCGACTGGGCGTTGCGCTTGTCGGGACGGGCGAGGGTGACCGTGGCGACCTGTGCCGCGTCGTCCACGGTGAGCCGTACGCCGTCCTTGTCCAGCAGGGTCATGAGGTGCCTCCGGGTGGGCGCAGTCAACCAGCCCTCCCGGGTCGGTACCGTCCCGGGAAGCTGCGATTACTGCACAGTAACCACCCGGGCGACCGCGCGATCGACCGGGTGGTCACCACCACTCCTGCCGGGGGTGCCTCGTCAGGCCGAAGTGGCCTTCTTACCTCGTGTGGCTCCGCCGCGACCACGGAGGGTCACGCCGGACTCGCTGAGCATCCGGTGAACGAATCCGTAGGAACGGCCCGTCTCCTCGGCCAGCGCCCGGATGCTCGCACCGGAGTCGTACTTCTTCTTCAGGTCAGCCGCGAGCTTCTCGCGCGCGGAACCGGTCACCCGGCTGCCCTTCTTCAGAGTCTCGGCCACCCGTGCCTCCTCATGGGAAGTGCGCTCTGTGACTCTCATGATCACCCCTAGCGGGCTTCCTGGCCACCCATTCGGCAAGGTCTGTGCCACATCGTTTCCTGCCCGAGCCCGCATCGAGGCGTCCGGAATGCAGGGTTCCGAACGATCGAACGGCCGTCACTGTCCGCAGTCATCGACGAAGGGGCAGGTCAGCGGTGTTACGTATGCCACAGTTCGTGGCGCGCACCGGCCGGCTGTTGTAGGGACCACGAATTTCCGGCCCCGCGAGGAAGGCGCGCCGGAGTACGAACCGGGCTCACCCAGATGATGGATCACCCGTCGGCCGAATGATCCAGAAGCGCGACGGGCGGGCCGGGAGCCGCCCCGGAAGGCCGGGCGGCGGCCCCGGCCGGGGCCGCCGGTCAGGCCAGGGCGACGAGGTCCGCGTAGTCCGGGCCCCACAGGTCCTCGACGCCGTCGGGCAGCAGAATGATGCGCTCCGGCTGGAGGGCGTCGACCGCGCCCTCGTCGTGGGTCACCAGCACCACCGCGCCGGTGAAGGTGCGCAGCGCGCCGAGGATCTCCTCGCGGCTGGCGGGGTCGAGGTTGTTGGTCGGCTCGTCGAGCAGCAGCACATTGGCGGACGAGACGACCAGCGTCGCCAGGGCGAGCCGGGTCTTCTCACCGCCGGAGAGCACTCCCGCCGGCTTGTCGACGTCGTCGCCGGAGAACAGGAAGGACCCGAGGGTCTTGCGGATCTCGACCAGGTCGAGGTCCGGCGCGGACGAGCGCATGTTCTCCAGAACGGTGCGGTCCGGGTCCAGGGTCTCGTGCTCCTGGGCGTAGTAGCCCAGCTTGAGGCCGTGGCCCGGGGTGACGGCGCCGGTGTCCGGGGTCTCGACGCCGCCGAGCAGCCGCAGCAGGGTGGTCTTTCCGGCGCCGTTGAGGCCCAGGATGACCACACGGGAGCCCTTGTCGATGGCGAGGTCGACGTCGGTGAAGATCTCCAGGGAGCCGTAGGACTTCGACAGGCCCTCGGCGGTGAGCGGCGTCTTGCCGCACGGCGCCGGGTCGGGGAAGCGCAGCTTGGCGACCTTGTCGGACTGCCGCACCTCGTCCAGCCCGGCGAGCAGCTTCTCGGCGCGGCGCGCCATGTTCTGCGCGGCGACGGTCTTGGTCGCCTTGGCCCGCATCTTGTCGGCCTGGGTGTTGAGCGCGGCGGCCTTCTTCTCGGCGTTGGCGCGCTCGCGCTTGCGGCGCTTCTCGTCGTCCTCGCGCTGCTGGAGGTACTTCTTCCAGCCCATGTTGTAGACGTCGATCTGAGAGCGGTTGGCGTCCAGGTAGAACACCTTGTTGACCACGGTCTCGACCAGGTTGATGTCGTGGGAGATCACCACGAAGCCGCCGCGGTAGGTCTTGAGGAAGTCGCGGAGCCAGAGGATCGAGTCGGCGTCGAGGTGGTTGGTCGGCTCGTCGAGCAGCAGGGTGTCGGCGTCGGAGAAGAGGATCCGGGCGAGCTCGACACGGCGCCGCTGGCCGCCGGAGAGGGTGTGCAGGGGCTGGCCCAGCACCCGGTCGGGCAGGTTGAGGCTGGCGGCGATGGTGGCGGCCTCGGCCTCGGCGGCGTACCCGCCCTTGGTGAGGAACTCGGTCTCCAGGCGCTCGTACTTCTTCATCGCCTTTTCGCGGGTGGCGCCCTGCCCGGTGGACATCCGCTGCTCGTTCTCGCGCATCCTGCGCAGCACGGTGTCCAGACCACGGGCGGAGAGGATGCGGTCGCGGGCGAGGACGTCGAGGTCGCCGGTGCGCGGGTCCTGCGGGAGATAGCCGACCTCACCCGAGCGCGAGATGGTGCCACCGGCCGGGATGCCCTCACCGGCCAGGCACTTCGTGAGGGTGGTCTTGCCCGCTCCGTTGCGGCCGACGAGGCCGATGCGGTCGCCCTGGGCGATGCGGAAGGAAGCGGACTCGATGAGGATTCGGGCGCCTGCGCGCAGCTCAAGGCCGGAAGCGGTGATCACGGAAAAACTCCAGGGCAGGTTTCGGGCGTCGGGACGGACGGGCGAAGTCGGGCGACGCCGTCTAATGCACAAGGAGAATTGCCATGCGGGCCAGTCTAGCGGGGCGGCGCAATGTCATTTCCGCGGAGCCCCGTCCCCCCTGCTCCGGTCCCCTGTGACGGGCTCTGCCCCGCTTGCCTGACAGGCACTGCCCCGCCCGCCTGACGGGCCCTGCCCCGCTCGCCGCGCTCAGGGTGCAAGGGCCCCTCGGGCCCGGGGCGGGCCGCCGGGGAGCGTCGGCGCCGTGTCGGTGCCGTCGACCGCGACCAGCTCGGCCGTCCACGGCGGGTCGGCGCTCCCGCGGGGCCGGGTGCAGGGCTGGGCGATCAGCAGCGCGGCGCCGCGGCGGACCGTCCGGCGCGGCGCGAAGGAGCAGCCGGGGCGGGCGGGCAGCACCCAGCGGAGATCGCCGTCGGCGCTCCGGTAGGCGGTGACGCGCCGCGGGGTCAGCACCGCGAGCAGGTGCCACCCGGGCCCGAGGGGGCGCAGCACGGCCCCGGCGCGCCGGACGACCCGGTCGGTGAGCGGGTTGGTGGCGCCGGGGACGCTCCGGTGCCAGCGGACCGCGGTGGGCCCCGTGTCGGTGACCATGCCGTCGTTCCAGAGGGTGAAGGAGTGGCCGGGCACGGTCCGTACGGTGACCGGGCGGCGGCCGGACCGGGCGTACGTCCACCGGCGCGCCCCGCTCACCGGGTCGCGGGCCTCCACGGCCCGGTCCGTCATGCGCAGCACCGGCTGCTGGGGCGGGCCGGGCGCGGCGGCCGCGGCGGGGTGGAGGGTGAGCCGGTCGCCGTAGGGGGCGGGCCGCTCCCACAGCGTGGCGGCAGCGAGAGCCAGCACCAGCAGAACCGCGGCTACGGGGAGGGCCAGGTACTCGGTGCGGGTGCAGTCCGTGGCCCCGGCCGACATGGCGCAGAGCGTAGACCCGCGGTGCGGGGCGGGCCGGGCGGCCGGGACGACACGGCGGGCGCAGCCGGGCGCGGCTCGGGCAGCAGTTCAGGGGCGGATGTCGCGTCCACAGCAGTTGTCGCGTCCAC
>NZ_JBEOXS010000074.1:0-32508 GCF_040296705.1 Streptomyces sp. NPDC002055 | reverse complement strand
CCCCCCCCCCCGGCGCCCCCCCCCCGGGGGGGGCCGGCGGTGGGGGGCCCCCCGGCGGCGGGGGGGCCCCCGGGGCCGACCCCCGCCGGCGGGCCACCCGGCGACGCCGGCTCATCGCCGGACTGTTCCTGCTGCCCGCGCTGCTGCTGCTCGGCGCGCTGGTCGCCTATCCGATCCTGTTCACCGTCGGCCGCAGCTTCTTCGACGCCGGCGGCACCCGCTTCGTCGGCGGCGAGAACTACACCGAGATGTTCCGCGACCCGGCCACCCTCACCGCGATCCGCAACAGCACCCTCTGGGTCGTGGTCGCCCCGGTGCTGCTCACCGGCCTCGGCCTGGTCCTCGCCGTCCTCACCGAGAAGATCCGCTGGGCCACCGCGTTCAAGCTGCTGATGTTCATGCCGATGGCGATCTCCTTCCTCGCCGCGGGCATCATCTTCCGCGTCGTCTACGAGCAGGACCCCGAGCGGGGCGTGCTCAACGCGGTGGCCGTCGGCGTGCACGACTCCTTCGACCAGGGGGCGTCGTTCCCCACCGCCCGGCCCCGCCCCGGCCAGGGGCTGACGAAGCAGCAGGACGGCTCCTACCGGACGGCGCCGGACCTCGGCCCGGGCAGCACGGCCGCCCTCGGCCTGGTCGGCGTCCCGCCGAAGGACCTCCCCGAGAAGGCGAAGCCGGCCGAGGACGCCGCGTCCGCGAAGGCGTCCGGCAACGAACTCCGGGGTGTCGTCTACGTCGACTTCACCCCCGGCGGCGGCGGAAAACCGGGCCGGGTCGACCCGGCCGAGCGCGGGCTGCCGGGCATGACGGTCGAAGCGGTGCGCGGCGGCAGCGTCGCCGCCAAGGCCACCACGGCCGCGGACGGCTCGTACCGGCTCACCGGACTGCGGCCGGGCAGCAGCTACGCCCTGCGGCTGCCGGCGGCGAACTTCGCCGAGCCCTACCAGGGCATCGCCTGGCTCGGCCCCGCCCTCGTCACCCCCGCGATCATCGGCGCCTACCTGTGGATCTGGACCGGATTCGCCATGGTCCTCATCGGCGCCGGCCTGGCCGCCCTGCCCCGCGAGGTGCTGGAGGCCGCCCGGATGGACGGCGCGAGCGAGGGCCAGATCTTCCGGCGGATCACCGTCCCGCTGCTCGCCCCGGTGCTGACCGTGGTCTTCGTGACCATGGTGATCAACGTGATGAAGGTCTTCGACCTCGTCTACATCATCGCCCCCGGCCCGGTGCAGCAGGAGGCCAACGTCCTGGCGATGCAGATGTGGCTGGTGTCCTTCGGCGGCGGCAACAACCAGGGACTCGGCAGCGCCCTCGGCGTCCTGCTGCTGCTCCTGGTGGTCCCGGCCATGGTCTTCAACATCCGACGCTTCCGCAGGAGCCAGACATGACCACCCTCCACGCCACCCCCCGGAAGCGGCCGGCGGCCCGGCTGGCGCAGTGGGCCGGCGGCGGACTGGTGCAGGCCGTTCTGGCGATCATCGGACTGCTGTGGCTGACCCCCGCGCTCGGGCTCTTCCTCGCCTCGCTGCGCTCCGAGGAGGACAACGCCACCACCGGCTGGTGGCACGCCGTCACCGACCCCGGCGGGCTCTCCTTCGACAGCTACACCGCGCTGCTGAAGGACGCGGGCATCGTCCAGGCGTTCTGGAACACCGTGCTGATCTCGGTGCCCACGACCGTGGTCGTGGTCGTGGTCGCGGCCCTGGCCGGCTACGCCTTCGCCTGGCTGGAGTTCCCCGGCCGGGACTGGATCTTCCTGATCGTGGTGGGCCTCCTCGTCGTGCCCGTCCAGGTCGGGCTGCTGCCGGTCGCCAAGCTGCTCGGCGGGCTCGGGCTCTTCGGCTCCATCCCGGGCGTGGTCCTCTTCCACGTCGCCTACGGCCTGCCGTTCGCGATCTTCCTGCTCCGCAACTATTTCGCGGAACTCCCCCAGGAGATGCTGGAGGCCGCCCGGATGGACGGCGGCGGCGAATGGCGGATCTTCGTCCAACTGGTCCTGCCGCTGGGCCGGCCGGCCATCGCCAGCCTGGCCATCTTCCAGTTCCTCTGGGTGTGGAACGACATGCTCGTCGCACTGATCTTCGCCGACAGCGACTCCCAGCCGCTGACGGTGGCCCTGCAGTCGCAGATGCGGCAGTTCGGCAGCAACATCGGCGTCCTGGCGCCCGGGGCGTTCCTGTCCCTGATCGTGCCGGTGGCCGTGTTCTTCGCCTTCCAGCGGCACTTCGTCCAGGGGGTCATGGCCGGCTCGGTCAAGTGACCTTCCCGCCGCCGCGCCGGGCCCGGTCACGCGACCGGGCTCACGCGGCTCACACCTCCAGCAGCACCGTGAACGGGCCGTCGTTCGTGAGCGAGACCTTCATGTCCGCTCCGAACCGGCCCGTTTCCACCTGCGCGCCCAGCGCCCGCAGCTGCGCGACGACCTCGTCGACGAGCGGCTCGGCGACCTCACCGGGCGCGGCCGCGTTCCAGGTCGGCCGGCGACCCTTGCGGGCATCACCGTAGAGAGTGAACTGCGAAATCACCAGGAGGGGTGCATCGAGGTCCGAACACGACTTCTCCCCCTCCAGGATCCGCACGGACCAGAGCTTGCGCGCCAGTTGGGCCGCGGTGGCCGCGGTGTCCTCATGGGTGACCCCGACCAGCACACACAGGCCCGGACCCACGATCTCGCCGACCGTCTCGCCGTCCACGACGACCGCGGCCCCGTTCACTCTCTGCACCACTGCACGCATACGGACCATCATGCCCTGCACCCGTCCGGGTCCCATCAGGTGCGGTGCCGATGCACGTGCAGCGCGCACAGTGGCACGATGCTCACAGGCGGTGCGCACGTCGGTGACCTGGCGCCGCACCGGACGAGGGGACGGATACGCATGAGCACATCTGGAGCCGGGAAGACACCCGGTCCCGTACCTACAGCCCGTACGACCACCACCACGCGCCCGCCGACGCAGAGGACCAGCTCCTTGTCCGACACACCGCGGCACGAGCTCCGGGAGCTGTGCCTCCCGGAACTCCGGGCGCTCCGCCGCGAGTCGCAGCAGGAGGAGGCCGATCTCAGCTACGTGCGGCGGCTGCTGCAGGGGCGGATTGACATCCTCGGCGCCGAGCAGGGACGGCGGGCCGCCCCCGAGTCGCCGGTCGTCGACCGGCTGCCGGAGATCCTGGCCGACGGCCCCGCCCGCAACCGCTCGGCCCGGCACGTCTCGCTGCGCACCCCGCACGGCGAGGAGGCCCAGCGGCTGGCCGAGGACATGCTGGCCGAGGTCGAACTGTCGGACCTGGAGTCCCGGACGGACGAGGAGCTCCACGGCGCGATGGGCCGGCTCGCCCGCTGCGAACAGCAGCTGTCCCGACGGCGGCACCAGCTCCAGCGCACGGCGGACGACTGCAGCGCGGAGATCGCCCGCCGGTACCGGGCGGGCGAGGCCCAGGTCGACGACCTGCTCGCCTGATCAGGGACTCGCATGATCAGGGACTCGCATGATCGCGGAATGGCCTGACCGCGACCGGCCTGACCAGGTACGGGCCTGGTCAGGGACGTGCCTGACCAGGGGCCGGGAGCCGGACTGCCGGACTGCCGGCACCCGGGCCGGTCACCGGTCACCGTTACCGGCCATCGGCGATCGTTACTGACCAGCGGCCGCCGGCTGCCGGCCGCCGGCCCCGGCCCCGGCCCCGGCCCCGGCCCCGGCAGGAGTGTCCGGCGGCCGGCACCGTGCGACGGGCGGTTCGTACGGCCCGTCCGGCCCGCCGCAGGCGCTCCGCGCCGACCGGGCCGGACGGTCGTCTGCACCCGGAATGCGGGGCCGGGCAGCGCCCGGAAAATCGTGTGCTCGGGCACGGCGGGCTCACCTAGCGTGGAGACATGAGCCTCGACATCCGGACCATCGCCGATTCCGAGCTGACCGACTGGATACGCGCCGTGTTCACCGGGTTTCTCCAGCCGCATGACGCCGTGGAGGAGGAGACCGAGGCCCGGCGGGCGGGCATCGACCCGGACCGCACCTTGGGCGCCTTCGACGCGGGCCGGTGCGTCGGCACGTTCCGCAGCTTCTCCCAGGAACTCACCGTGGTGGGCGGCGCGGCCGTGCCGGCCGACGCGGTCACCAATGTGACCGTCTCCCCCACCCACCGCCGGCGCGGGCTGCTCAGCCGGATGATGGCCGACGACCAGGCCCGCGCCAAGGAGCGCGGCGATGTGGTCTCGACCCTGATCGCCGCGGAGTACCCGATCTACGGCCGGTACGGCTTCGGCCCGGCCACCTGGGCCACCCGGTGGCGGGTCGAGGTCGGGCGGGCGGGGCTCGACCCGCGCTGGTCGGGCCCGGACGACGGCGGCCGGGTGGACCTGGTCGACGGCACGGACGTCCGCAAGCTGGGCCCGGAGCTGCACGAACGGCTGCGCGCCGGCCGGCACGGCGCGGTCGGCCGCGACGAACGCTGGTGGCGGATCAACACCGGCGACATCCGCCTCCCCTCCGCGTCGTGGAAGGAGCCGTTCCATGTGCTGTACCGCGCGGCGGACGGCCGGGTCGACGGGCTCCTGACCTACACCACCGACGACCACTGGACGGACAAGCAGCCGCACTGCCGCGCCACGGTGCGCGACCTCGTCGCGACCACCCCGGCCGCGGAACGGGCGCTGTGGCACTTCCTGCTGTCGATCGACTGGATCACCGAGGTCAACACCAACTTCCGCGCCCCGGACGACCTCCTCCCGCTGCTGCTGCCGGACCCCCGCGCCGCCCGGACCGTCGAAGCCGCGGACTGGCTCTGGATCCGGCTGCTGGACGTGCCGCGCGCCCTGGAGGCCCGCACCTACCCGGTAACCGGCTCGCTGGTACTGGACGTCCACGACCCGATGGGCCTGGCCGCCGGACGCTTCCGGCTGGACGCCTCCCCGGAGGGCGCGACCTGCACCCCGACCACCGCCTCGGCCGATCTGACCCTGGGCATGACCGAGCTGGGCAGCCTCTACCTCGGCGACGAGTCGGCGGTCCGGCTGACGGCCCTGGGGCGCGTCACGGAGGACCGCCCGGGAGCCGCAGCCCTGGCGGACACCCTGCTGCGCACCTCCCGCCGCCCCTGGTGCCCCGACGTGTTCTGACACCGCTTCCGGATCCGCGCCGGCCTCGTGCCGACTCCGTGCCGGGCTCCGTGCACACCTCGTTCCGGCCTCGTTCCGGCCTCTTTCCGGTCGGGGCCGGGCGGGTATCCGGGCGGGACCGGGCGGGTATCCGGGCGGGACCGGCGTCGGCCCTGCCCGGCCTCGGGCGCGTACAGGCGTCAGCCGCGCGCAGGCCTCGTCCAGGTGCAGGGGTCAGCCGCGTGCAGGCCTCGGCCGCGTGCAGAGGTCAGCCGCGTGCAGGCGTCAGCCCGGCAGTGCGGGGACCGCGGATTCCAACACCACGTCCAGCGCCCGCTCGGGGTCCGAGGCGTAGAGGTGGCTGAACCACGCCATGTTCGCCTCCACCACCGCCCACTGGGCCTCGAGCCCCTGGCGGCCCAGGACCCGGCCGACATCCAGCACACAGGCGCGCGGCAGCGTCCACCCGTGGGCGTCCAGCAGCTGCTGGACGAAGCCCTCCACCTCCGCGCGCTCCGGGCAGGAGGCGAGCGGAGCCGGATCGAGACGCCCGTACGTGGCGTAGCGACTGCCGGTGCGGATCTCCCCGTCGAGGAGGAAGATCCGGAACTCGGCGGCGAAGGTGACGATCTCGCTCACCTGGACCGGCGTACCGGCCGGCAGGTGGTCCGGCAGGGCCTGCCCGTCGGGGTAGACGTCCGCCGCGAAGGTCTTGTCCACCGGCGGCTTGGCGAAGAACGCGTGCGGCAGCTCCCGGGCCGCCGCGAGCGGCAGTTCGCGGATGGTCCGGCCGGTGAAGCGGCGCGGCAGGGCGAGCAGCCAGTCGGCGGCCGGTTCGAGGAGCGTCACCCCGAGCTGCGGGGCCACGGCGGCCGCGAACAGCGGACCGCCGTAGAGGTGGGCCGGACGCAGCTCGCGGAGGCGGTCCGGAACCGTACGGGACGGCGGCAGTTGCTCGACCGCCAGCCCGCGGCCCGCGGCGGCCTGCGCGAGGAGCGCCCCCGTGGAGGTGTACTGCGGGGTGAGGACGAGCAGTCCCGGTTCCGTGCTCACGGCACTCATTCCGCGCCCGGCCGCGTCCGCCGGTCCGGGCCCGGTCCGGCGGCCGGCCGCCCCGGACGAAGCCGGCTGCCGGCGACGTCCGGGCGGACCGCAACGGCCGACATCTCGTGGCCGGGCGGGCGGCCCGGGGCGGGAAACGGCGTCCGATCGCTCATGAGCGGATCCTATGCAGGCCCCCCGGCCGACCCCCAGGGGGTTTGCGCCCTGGGGAGCCCCCGGCCGTCGGCGCGGGGCGACCGTCCCTACGGAACCCTCTCGGCGCACTGATCCACGGCGGCCGACCGCCGCCCCGGAACGGCCGGAGCGGGCCCACCGGCCTTGCCCCGACGGGCCGTTCCCCCGAGGCGTCCCTCCCGCGCCTCTGCCAGGGGCGCACGGAGCGACACCGCCGCGCCGACGCCCGCCGCAGGCCCGGCATCCCCCGCGCCCCGACGGCCTTCGGGCACCGGATACCCGCACAACCTCCACAACCCGACCGCGACCACGGGAAAGACTCCGACGACGAGTGGCGAACCGACGGGTTCACCCCGGTATCGCCCTGCATGGCAGACAAGTCGCCCCTGGTGACCCACCCGTTCCACGGCTAGCGTCAGGCGTCCGTGGCTGAACCCTTACCCTCACCGGGAGTCCACCGTGAAGCGCCGTTCATTGCCCGTTGCCGCCGCGTTCGCCGCAGCGGCGGCCCTGATGCTGACAGCCTGCGGGAGCGGAGACGACACCGGCGACGACAACGACAGGATCGCCGGGGCCGAGCAGGGCAGCCGGAAGAAGGCCTCGCCGACGGCGGAACAGTCCGGCGCTGCCGACCGGCCCAGCATCACGTTCCCCAAGGGCGTGAAGAACGAGTTCCGGAACTGGCGGACCGGCAAGCCCGCCGAGGACGCCGTGCTGGCGGATGTGGCACAGACCGTGAACGCGGTCGACGACGCCATCCTCAAGGGTGAAGAGGACTCCGCCACGGTCGCCTATTACCGGCAGGGCAAGGCGCTGCTCAGCGCACAGAAGTGGATTCACGCCTGGCTGGCGGATGACCTCACCTTCACCGGAGTCACCCGCTACTTCCGGCCGGACGTGGAGGTCGTCGACAAGGACACGGCAGCCGTCGTCTACTGCGCGGACGAGTCCAAGGCGGTCAACAAGAACCGCAAGACGGGAAAGCTGGACACCTCCCCCTCCGACGAGAGCCCGTTCGTCACGTACAGCAGCCAGTTGAAGAGGAACGACAAGGGCGTCTGGCAGACAACGGAGATCGTGTCGAAGCGAGGAGAGAAGACGTGCGCCTCCTGACCCGCTCCACCGCGGCCCTCGGCGCCCTCGCCGTCGCTTTCGGGATGCTCACCGGCTCCGCGGAGGCCAAGGGCCCCGGGGAGTCCGAGTCCGAGATCAGCACCAGCGGCAAGAGATCCGGAACCGAACTGGTGTCCGGAATCACGTACTCGGGAACGACCAGGGGCAGCGGCAGCAGCTCCGGCAAGGTCACCCCGGCGGGCGACTGGACACCACCGGCCTGCTGGTACGAGCCCCGCTCGGCCAAGGAGTTCTCCACGTACGTCGAGGGCATGTACGAGGAGACCATCAACACCCCCGGGCAGCACAGCTACGCCAAGGCGTCGGTGGGCATGTTCCGGGACGAGTACAAGGACGGCAAGTACCGGAACTACAACCTCGACCAGGCCGATCAGGGCAACTGGTGGGTGGCGGTCCGCGACGAGGACCGCTGGATGGAGCCCGCGGCCCAGACCTGCGACCGAGCGCCGTTCTGGGTGGAGAACGGGGACACTCCCGACGTTCCGCAAGCCGTCACACCCGAGATCCTGGCCGAACTCGCCTACAACAGACTGCGACTGCCGACCGCCGAGGTCAGCCTCAACCCCGAGCAGAACGCCAAGGTCAACCTTCCGACGTGGGCCTGGCTGAACAAGGCGGCCTTCAAGCCGGTCGAGGTCACCGCGCAGCTGAACGTCGCCGGGCTCGACCTCCGGGCGACCACGCGGGCCAAGCCCGTCTCCCTGAAGCTGGAGCCGGGCACCGAGGACGCCGAGACTCACCCCGCCTCCGGCGAGTGCGCCCTGGGCGAGGACGGCTCCATCGGCGAGCCGTACACCCGGGGGGACGGGGACCGGACACCGCCTTGCGGGATCACCTACCTTCGCGCCTCCGGCGACGGGACGTACCCCTTGAAGGCCACCATCACCTGGGAGATCAGCTGGACGGGGACGGGCAGCCCGGAGCCGAAGCGCCTGCCCGACGGCACCTTCGGCACCACCCGGAACATCACCGTCCAGGAGATCCAGGCGGTCAACCGCTAGCCCGGGACCGGCCGGGCGCCCGGCACCCGCCGGCCCTGCACACCCGCGCCAGAGCCCTCCCACCCTCACGGCAGTGCACCCGCCCCGTACCAGCCACCTGCGACCCCCACAATCAAGCCAACTACCATGATCACGCTCGTACTTGACCGAAGAGAGGGCGCACACTCGCATGAAGAAGATCATCCGCGGGGCGGCGGTGCTGGCCGCCGCGACGGGACTGGTGATGGGGACGCAGACCGGCGCGCAGGCCGCGGACCGAACGGGGAGCATCGCCGGCGGATCGTTCGCCTACATCGACAAGAGCAACACCCTGACGGTGACCGACACCAAGACCGACAACGCCTGGGCGGAGGTCGTCGTGTTCAACAAGCGGTGGCCGGGCGGGGCCCTGGAATGCAAGGCCGAAGGCGCCGGGAAGACCAAGCGGTGCAGCCTCAACGGCACCGACACCCGGAAGAACGAGAAGATCGAGCTGTGGCTGCGGGTGCTCAACACCCACGGCAAGTTCAGCTCCAAGCGGTACTACACGACGGCCTGACCCGTCCCGGAACCACGGTCCGCTCCGGTCGGCCGGCCTCTTACGGCCGCCGGCCGGAACGCCTCGCTCCGGCCGCCGGAGCGAGGCGCGCGGGCAGGTGGTCGGGGGCCGCAGGGCTGACCGGCGCGGCGGCGGCGAGAACCCGGCGGGATTCCGCCCGAGTGACGGGAACTTCATTGACAGAAGGTGTCAGGGAGCCTCCGGACACTGGGTGCCATGATCCTCAGCTCCCCTCCGGGCCGGGCCGAACGGCTGCTCGTGCCCGCCGCCTTCGCCACCGTCCTTGGCCAGACTCTGGTCGGTGACCTCAGCACCGAGTTCAGCCGACTGCTCACCAGCTGGAACCTGCCCTGGGGCGACACGGCCGTCATCGACCGCGACACCTACCTGCCGGTGGTCAACGGACGGCCCTTCGAGACCCTGCAGGCCTCCGGCGGGGCATCGCCACCTCCGTCAACCTCGCCTACAGTCTCACGCTCCTTGCCTTCGGGCTCGACCACTCCGACGTTCTCGTTCCATCGCTCCTCGTGATCGATTCACCGCGCAAGGCCTTCGGCAATAACGCCTCCGACCGGCAACGCGCGGCCGAGGTCTACAGTCGCTTCAGAACGCTGGCTGACGCATATGGCGAATGCTTGCAACTGATCATCGCCGACAATGACCCCCGCCCATCACCAGCGACTCCTTCGGCAAGGTGGAATTCGACTACGAGAACCCCATGGTGCCCGGCGTGGATCACCCCGGCCCTGATCAGGTCACTCGCATCGAGAGCCAGTCAGATAGCTGACGATCTGGGTGTCTCGCGAGAGACGGTACGCAAGTGGCGGTCCCGGTTCGCCGCGAACCGGCTGGAGAGCCTGGCGGACCGACCGCGTTCGGGGCCACCGCGAAGGATCACCGACGAGCAGGTCGGAGCCCTAGTCGCTAGAACGCTCGGCCAGGCGCCACCGACGGGTGATTCGCACTGGTCGACACGTTCGACAGCCGAGGCGGAGGGCATGTCGCAGTCGGCCGTCTCGCGGATCTGGCGGGCGTTCGGCCTCAAGCCGCACATCGTGGAGACCTGGAAGCTGTCGACCGACCCGCAGTTCGTGACCAAGGTCCGCGACGTGCTGGGCATCTACCTCCGCCCGCCGGAGAACGCTCTGGTCCTGGCGGCAATTGGCCGACGTCACCGCCCCGAGGGTCAGTAGGGTGGGTTCATGCCGAGGAACGAACCGTTCATCATCGACGGAGTCACTTACGAGCGCGATTCGGCTCCGGGAGAAGGCGGATCAGCCGTGGTGTGGAAGGCCCGCCGTAAGCCCGACGGTCAGGTGTTCGCAGTCAAACGGATTAAGAAGGACCGCGACGCGGACTCCGCTCGCAACAAGCGTTTCAAGCAGGAGATCGAGTACGGGCAGACATCGAGCCACCCGAACGTCGTGAGTATCCACGCGCGCTCAGAGGACGCAAACTTCTTCTACTACGTCATGGACTTCTACCCTATGACGCTGCGAAACGTGATCAACGACGAAACCGATGCTGACGTGCTTCTCAACTACGCGCGCCAGCTCTGCGATGCGCTCGCGTACGTGCACGGCGACGGCATAGTGCATCGCGACATCAAACCTGAGAATATCCTCGTCGACCCTAATGCGCGTCGGCTCGTCCTGGCCGACTTCGGCATTGCGCATTTCAAGGACTCCTCGCTCACGAATCGCGGGGACCTCTTGGTTAACCGGAACTACCTCGCTCCCGAGCAGATGGTGAGGAACAACGCCCTCGGTATCGGCAAGCCGGCGGATATCTTTGCGCTCGGCCTCGTCATAACCGAGATGTTCACGAAGCAGAACGCCCGAGGGCGACGACACGCGCTTGTGCGCGACCGCTACCCCTTCCTGGCCGACCTCGACCTGATCATTGAACAGATGCTGCTCCAAGATGAAGCGCAGCGGCTCCGCATCGACACCGTACGCGGCATGCTTCGGATAACCCTTCAGCGGCTCGACTCGGCAATCGAGGAGATCTCCGGTGATCTGCACCCCAACGAAGCGTCCGCCGACAGCTCGTCCGGGGAGGTCGAGCGGATCCTCGGCCGTGCCGCCAGAGACGTGCTGTCGGCGAAGCATGTCTTCGAGCGGGTCGCCGACGGAGAGCTCGACCGATTCAACCTCAACTATCACTGCGAGGTTGCGTACCGGGTGAGCACGGAGCTGTTCAATACATGTGCTCAAGCCGTTATATATGCCTCGTGCAAGGCGAAGTTCGACTATGAGGGCGCCGGGCGGTGGGACGAGAACGACGACGCTCTCGTGTTGTCGGCCGCCAAGCCGGGACTCCAACGCGAACTGGAGACGATTCTGGCCGATTTCCCCCTCCCTCAGTCTTCGCGCTGGGGCGGTCTGCCACGGCGGTCGGCTCACTTGTTCCGGTTCTGCAAGGACTACCACTGCGAAGAGCTGCTGACGAGCATCCGCGAATCTGTCTACGGTGAAGGCAATGGTTCGTTGCGGGCGAATCTGATCAGCGCCCCGATTCTCTGGATTACCCGCTGGATACGTACGAATCTGGAAACCGACTACCTGGAGTTCGACAAAACAGTTCGCGAGGAAATCGGTTTCGAGCGCCACCTCTCGGTGGTCTGGAACGAGACGCTTCCGTTGGATTCGGCCCGAGAAGCGGTGGGAGTGGATCTGTTGACCGAGCCGCTCAACGCCGACGACGTCGCCGGCACACTGCAGGCGCTTGAAGCGAAGTGGGATGTCTCCGTGGGAGAGCTCGTAGACGGTGGGTACTCGGTCATGTTCCGGTCACGCAACACGTACCGCTGCTTCCACGACGAGGCGCTCGACCTCGCAGAACCGGGCTCAGTATTCGAAGCCGACGTCCTCGATCTGCTCCGCCCTGAGGCGGAGTTCGACGACCTCGTCGCACTCACATGGGATCGGGATTTCGACGTGGCCATCACGCTCGGAAAGATCCTCGGCACCCCAACGCGCTAGTGTCCTGAGTCTGAAGTTCAAGGGCGGTCATAGGACGGGGTGGTGCCTGGCCCGAAGCCGTTGTCGCTGGAGTTGCCTGATCACGAACGCCAGGTGCTGCGTGGCTGGTTGCGTAAGCGGACGGCGTCCCAGGCGTTGGTGTTGCGGTCGAGGATCGTGCTGGCGTGTGCGGAGGGTTGGGCGAACGCGCAGGTCGCGCCTGCGCCGGGCGGGAGGACCGCACGGCGCTCGATCTGGGTGTCTCGCTGGAGCAGGTGCATAAGTGGCGGGCCCGAGTCTTGGCAAATCGGCTGGAGGGTGGCTCAACCTCGTCGAGCGCTGGTTCGCCGAACTGGCCTGCCGCAAACTCCGCCGCTCGGCCCAGCGCAGCGTCGCCGAACTCGAACGGGACATCCGCGGCTGGATCAACGAGTGGAACAAGAACCCCAAGCCGTTCGTCTGGGCGAAAACCGCCGACGACATCCTCGACACCCTCGCTGCATACTGCACACGAACTAACGACTCAGGACACTAGTGTCATGCGCCAGAAATGGCGAGGTTAAGTCTATAGCCTGTTGGCATGTCGCCTGGTCCTCGTGCCGTTGAAGTCCGCCTGTCCGATCAGGAACGCGCGGAGCTGACCCACTGGGCGAGCGGGGCGGTGGCACCGCGGTTCGCGGAGCGGGCTCGCATCGTGCTGGCGTGCGCGGGCGGGGCGCCGAATGCGAGGGTGGCGGTGGAGGTCGGTGTGACCGTCGCGACGGTGAGGAAATGGCGGGGGAAGTTCGCGGCTGCGCGGATGGCCGGGCTCGAGGATGCGGCTCGCATCGGTCGGCCGAAGGCCGATCTGGTGTTGAGCGAGGTCGAACGCACCCAGCTGGTCCAGTGGTCCCGGCGAGCGAAGACCGCCCAGTATTTGGCGCTTCGCGCGAAGATCGTGCTGCGGTGCGCGGAGGGCGGGACGAACAGGCAGGCCGCGGCCGATCTCGGTGTCGATACCTCGACGGTGGATCGCTGGCGGGCCCGTTTCGTCGCCGACCGCCTCGACGGTCTGGCTGACGAGCCCCGGCCGGGCCGGCCGCACTCGATTCTCCTGGACCAGGTCGAAGAGGTGATTGTGGCGACCCTGGAATCCACGCCCGGAGCGGACACGCACTGGTCCCGTGCCTCGATGGCTGCTCGGACCGGGCTGTCGAAGTCGACGATCGGCAGGATCTGGAAACGCTTCGACCTCAAGCCGCAACTGCAGGATGCCTTCAAGCTCTCCACCGACCCGCAGTTCGTGGACAAGGTCGTCGACGTGGTCGGCCTCTATCACAACCCACCCGAACGGGCCGTGGTGTTGTGCGTGGACGAGAAGAGCCAGATCCAGGCCCTGGACCGTTCCCAGCCAGTGCTGCCGATGATGCCCGGCATGCCCGAACGCCGTACCCACGACTACCTGCGGCACGGCCCCGGATCTCGTTCGTAAGCCGGACGACCTCAAGGTCTGGGGAGGCGGTGCGTGCGTCGACAGCGGCACGGACCTTTGCCTCGACCTCGTCTCCCTCGACATCCCACCCAGCCCGCTTCGCGTTGGTGATCAGCTTGAGGAGCTGGTCGTCGCTGTAGGCGTCAACGGCCTTTACCACGGCGCCGTCGACGGGCCAGGCCATCGCCACAGCGTGCGTCATCAGGTTCCGCATCACCGGTGCGACGACGAACCCGTTGCCGTTCTTGGCCGCCTCCGCCACCACGCGGGCGGAGTCCGAAATCAGCATCCACCAGCTCCACGCGACTGGTGCCACTGCCTCGTGTTCGCGGAGGAAGCCGATGCCGCCCACTCCGGAGGCCATCCTGTCGCGGGCGGCCAGCAACTGGTCGATGGCGTCGAGAGCACGCCGGGCCGTGGCCTCGTCATGCGCAAAATCGGGCACAGGGCCAATCTACGGCGCCGCAGCCCGAAACCGCCCCGCAATTTCCGAGTGGACTCGGATGGCGACAGTTGTCGTGCAAAGCGACATCTATCGTGCTCAGCCTCACCCGGAAACACCGCCGTCACACCACTTTTGCAAGCGCCTGCTTGCAAAAGTTAGCAAGAGTGAGGCAGCATCGAGGCATGGCTTCACTCAACGTCGGCAACCTCGGTGAGTTTCTGCGGGACCAGCGGCGCAACGCGCAGCTGTCACTCCGCCAGCTCGCCGATGCCGCGGGGGTGTCGAATCCGTATCTGAGCCAGATCGAGCGCGGCCTGCGCAAGCCGAGCGCCGAGATCCTCCAGCAGCTGGCCAAGGCGCTGCGGATCTCCGCCGAGACCCTCTATGTGCAGGCCGGGATCCTGGACGAGAAGGACCGGGACGGGCTCGAGGTGCAGAGCGCGATACTCACCGACCCGACGATCAATGAGCGGCAGAAGCAGGTGCTGCTGCAGATCTACGAGTCCTTCCGCAAGGAGAACGGGCTCGTGACGGACGACGAAGCCACCCGACCCTCGACCTGATAGCAGGAGGACCATCTCCATGGCCATCACCGACGACCTGCGCAAGACGCTCACCGACCCGACTCCCCTCTACGCCGCCGCCGGCACCGCGGACCTCGCGGCCGAGAAGCTCAAGGAGGTGCCGGCGCTGCTCGAGAAGTTCCGCGCCGAGGCCCCGGAGCGCATCGCGGCCGTCCGGTCCACCGACCCCAAGGCCGTGCAGGAGCGGGTGACCAAGCAGGCCAAGGAGGCCCAGGTCACCATCCAGGGCAAGGTCAACGAGGTGCTGGGCTCGCTCGACTCCGACCTGAAGAAGTTCGGCCAGAACGCGCAGGACTTCGCCCTCCAGGGCGTCGGCCGCGCCGCCGAGTACGCCGTCAAGGCCCGCGAGACCTACGACGAGCTCGCCGAGCGGGGCCAGCGCGCCGTGAAGACCTGGCGCGGGGACGCCGCCGAGGAGATCACCGAGATCGCGGTGGCCGTCGAGCCGGAGCCGGAGCGCAAGCCCGAGCCCACGGTCGGCGCGGTAGTGGCCTCCGAGAAGGCCAAGCCCGGCCCGGCCAAGAAGCCCGCGGCCCGCAAGCCCGCCGCGGCGAAGAAGCCCCAGTAACCCCCTGGGACGACGGACGAGCCGGGCACGCACTGCGTGCCCGGCTCGTTGTCCGGGTACGGTGACGGCGAGGGTCACGACTCGAGGTGGAGGACAGCGTGCTGGTACAGGGCTTTCATGACCTACTGAGCTGGCTCTACCTGGCCATCCTGCTCTTCACCGTGTTCGCCTTCGGTGACGCGGCCTTCCGCCGCGAGGACGCCTTCCGCGCCGCGGACAAGCAGACCAAGCCTTTCTGGCTGATCATTCTCGGCCTCGCCGTCGTGGTGAACCTGATCCCGGCGGGCCTGTTCTTCCTGGTGATCATCGGCCTGATCGCGGCCATCGTCTACATGGTCGACGTCCGCCCGGCGGTCCGCCGGGTCACCGGCCCCCGCAAGGGCCGCCGCGGCAGCAGCTCGGACGGCCCGTACGGCCCCTACAACGGCGGCCGCTGACCCCAAAAGCACCCGACGCCCGCGGGCCGAGCACACATGTGCTCGGCCCGCGGGCGTTTCGGCGGCCGAACAGGCATCCCCGACGCAGCGACTCCCCCTCCAACGACGGAGCGGGGTGGATGCCACACGGGCGAGGTGATCACCGACGCAGGGGACCCTGAGGGCGAGGCGGACAAAGAGGGGCGGCGCCACCGGCCCGGTGGCCCGAACGCAAAGGGGAGGGGCCACCGGGCCGGGTGAACGCCAGGCGGCCCGCCACGACGGACCGAGTGGTCGGACAGAAGGGCCCGGAGCCGCACGGCGGGGTGAACGCGGCAGCCCGCCACAACGGCCCGGTGGTCCGGACGCAAGAGGGTGGGGCCGCAGGGCGGCTAGGTGGACGCAAGGGGGTGGGGGCGCAGGGGTGGGGGCGCAGGGGTGGGGGTTCCGGAAACTTCCGTGTATTTGTGGGCCCCCAGGGCCCGTAAATATCCGTAAATATACGTTCCGGAACCCCCAGCCCGGAGCCCCCACCCCCGAAACCGAAAACCACCCGCACCCAACAAAACCCCAGGTCACCCCGGAAGCAGGTCACCCCGGAACCGGCTCAGCCGGAACCCCGCTCCCCCGAAACCCCCCACCGCCGCAGCGCCCTCAGCAAAGCCCCCGGTCCAGCAACAACACCGCCACGTCATCCGTCAGCTCGCCCCCATTGAGCGACCGAGCCTCCGTCACCGCAGCATCCAGCAGCTCCTCGCCGCGCAGCCCCTCCGCGAGCTGCCGCCGGACCATCTCGGCCATGCCGTCCTGGCCCAGCCGCTGCGTGCCCTGGCCGATCCGGCCCTCGATCAGGCCGTCGGTGTACATCATCAGGCTCCACGCCCCGCCCAGCTCCACCTGGCGGCGCGGCCAGCGCGCCCGCGGCAGCAGCCCCAGCGCGGGGCCCCCGTCCTCGAACGGCATCAGCCGCGGCGCCCGCCCGGCGCGGGCGAGCAGCGGCGCGGGGTGACCGGCCAGGCACAGCCCGGCGCGGCGGCCGTCCGGCGCGATGTCCACGGTGCACAGCGTCGCGAAGATCTCCTCGTCCGCGCGCTCGTTCTCCAGGACCTTCTGCAGCGTGCCGAGCAGCTCGTCGCCGCAGAGCCCGGCGAAGGTCAGGGCACGCCAGGCGATGCGGAGCTCCACCCCGAGCGCGGCTTCGTCCGGGCCGTGGCCGCAGACGTCGCCGATCATGGCGTGCACGGTGCCGTCGGGGGTGCGGACGGTGTCGTAGAAGTCGCCGCCGAGCAGCGCCCGGCTGCGGCCGGGCCGGTACAGGGAGGCGAACCGCAGGTCGGAGCCGTCCAGCAGCGGCTTGGGCAGCAGTCCGCGCTCCAGCCGGGAGTTCTCCTGGCCCCGCAGCCGCGACTCGGTGAGCTGCCGCTGCGCGACATCGGCGCGCTTGCGCTCGACGGCGTAGCGGATGGCCCGGTTCAGCAGCCGCCCGTCCAGTTCGTCGCGGAAGAGGTAGTCCTGGGCGCCGACCCGTACCGCCTCGGCGCCGCGCTCGGCGTCGGCCATGCCGGTCAGCGCGAGCACGGCGGTGGTGGGGGCGAGCCGCAGGACGTGGCGCAGGGTGTCCAGCTCGTCACCCGCCTCCCTGCCGGGGACGGCGAGGGCGAGGTCGAGCAGGATGCAGTTGACGTCGTCGGTGAGCAGCCGCTCCGCCTCGGTGAGGTTCCGCGCGGTGCGGATGCGGACGCGTTTGCCCTCGGTGTCCAGCATCTCGGGGATGGTGAGCGGGACGGCCGGGTGGTCCTCGATGACGAGCAGCGTCAGACCGGCGCCGTTCGCCCCTTCGGAGGACGATGCGGTCGCGGCGGGGGGCGCCTGCTCCCGGAGCGCGGTGCCGCCTGCGGGCACGGCGCCGTCCACGGGGCCTGGCTGGTGCGGCACGGGCGCGGCCGGCCGCCCGGCCTCGGAGCGGGCCGAGAGGTCAGCCGGAGCACCGGCCGCAACGAGGGCTTCCCTCTGCTGCGGTACGGGTACGGGCATTGCTCTGCTTCCTTCCCTCCCCCCGAGGGTGCGGCGGCCGCCGGTCGGTCACGCTGCGGGCCCGGTGCGCGCCGTGTCTGGTCAAGGGATTTCAGGGCGGCGCCGAGCACTGACAGGCGACCATAGCGCTAGCCGACGGCGGAGCGGAATGCCGTATCGCAAACGTCCAGCGTCATATGCCCCTCCGGAATGGGCTTTTGACCGGAAGCGAGACAATAGGGGAATGACGAACATCACGCTGATCATGGGCGACATCACCGAGCAGGCGGTGGACGCGGTGGTGAACGCCGCGAATTCGTCGCTCCTCGGCGGCGGCGGTGTGGACGGCGCGATTCACCGCCGCGGCGGGCCCGAGATCCTGGCGGAGTGCCGGGCGTTGCGCGCGTCACAGTACGGCCGGGGGCTCCCGGCGGGACAGGCCGTGGCGACCACGGCGGGAGCGCTGCCGGCCCGCTGGGTGGTGCACACGGTGGGGCCCGTCTGGTCGGGCACCGAGGACCGTTCGGCGACCCTCGCCTCCTGTTACCGCGAGTCGCTGCGGGTCGCCGACGGGCTCGGGGCCCGGACGGTCGCCTTCCCCGCCGTCTCGACGGGCGTCTACCGCTGGCCGCTCGCGGACGCGGCACGCATCGCGCTCTCCACGGTCCGCGACACCCCCACCGACTCGGTGACCGAAGCCCGCTTCGTGCTCTTCGGGCAGGACGCCCACGACGTCTTCGCCGAGGCCCTGAGCGCCCTGGAATCCGGTCACTGATCCGTCGTCATGCACACCTGACGGACCGCCACCGCACTTCCAGGAACACCGTCTCCAAAAAAGCAAGACCACCGACTTCAGGAAACAGGACCACCGACGCCGGGAAACAGGGCCACCGCCTTCAGGGCGGCAACCGCGGACAGGAGCCACGGGCGTGACCACCCGCGGCCTCTACTTGTCGGGCCGGACCACGCCCAGGATCTCCATGGACCCGGCCCCGGCGAGCGTCACCTGACGCCCCGGCCGCGGCGCGTGCACGATCGTGCCGTCACCGACGTACATCCCCACATGGGACGCGTCCCGGTGGTAGATGATCAAGTCGCCGGGGCGCATGTCCTCGATGTCCACCCGCGGCAGCTGCCGCCACTGCTCCTGCGAGGTCCGCGGGATGCCCCGGCCCGCGGCGAGCCAGGCCTGTGAGGTGAGCCCCGAGCAGTCGTACGTCCGCGGGCCCTCCGCTCCCCACTCGTAGTCCTTGCCTATCTGGCGGGTCGCGTACGCGATCGCCTTCTGCCCCTGCTTCGAGGCCTCGCCGCCCGCGTCGTCCAGGACGCCGGAGCCGATCCACTTCGCCTGCGCCTTGCGGGCGGCCTCCCGCTCCAGCTCGCGCAGCCGTTCCAGCTCCTCGTCCCGGAGCTGGGACTCCAGTTCCTTGGCCTCCGCGAGCCGCGCCTTGACCTTCTTCTTCGCGTCCGCCTTGCGCTTCCGGTTCTGCTCGAGCTTCTTCCACTGCTCGTTCGCGGACTTCGCGTACCGGTCGAGGTCCCGCTGGGTCGCCGACAGCGAGGTGATCAGTCCCTTGGTCGCCTGCTGGCTCTTGCGGACGGTGCCGGCGTCCCGGAAGAACTCCTCCGGGTCGCTCCGCAGGAGCAGCTGTGCCTCGGCGGGCAGGCTGCCGCCCCGGTACTGGGCCCGCGCCAGGGCCCCGGCCTGGGCCTTGAGCCGGTCCATCCGCTTCTGCGCGTCGACGACCGCCCTGGCGATCCGCACGATCTCCTTGGACTGCTTCCGGGACTCGCCGCGGGCCTGGTTGTACGCCTCGGTGGCGGCCTCCGCCTTGCGGTAGAGCCGGTTCACCTCCTTGGCGACCTCCTCCAGGCGCTTGTCGCTCCGGGGAGCCGGGTCGGCCGGGTCCGCGTGGGCGACGCCCGGTACCACGAGTGACACGATCCCGCACACCACCGCGGTCGCGGTGACGACCGCCCCACGAGCCCCCGCACGCGCTCCCATCGAACCGTCCCCCAGCCGCGTCACCCGCCACCGCCCTTTCGTCGCTCAGCAGTTGCTGCTTTCGACAACCCGTTTCCCCCGCGCGGATGGTGCCACGCCTCTCCGCAAACCGACAGAGGTGCGGAAGGCCCGAAAGGTTCCGGCCAATGGTTCAAGTTTTGATGTCCGTCGGCGCGCCGCACCGGCCCGGTCCCCGGGGCGGTGCCGGGGGACGGCCGCCGGATGTTCACCCGGACACGGCCCGTGCGCAACCCGGGAACCGTCCGGGCCGGACGCCGCCCCCGGCGCTCCGGGCCCCCGCGGACCGCTCCCGGCCCGTCGGCACGGGGCTGCGCGGGTCACAGCGCGCGCCGGAGGCGGATCTGGATAAAACTGAACCTGTACGGCGCCCGGGCTACCGCTCGTCACCCCGTGTCACCCGTCCGGCCCCGACCCCCGGTCGCCGCACCGACGGATGAGGTTCACCTCGCGTTCACTCGGCCCCGTCGGCCGATTCATCTGCTCTCCCTAATTTCAGCCGTACCGGTGAGCACTGTGCCGCCGGGTGGATGCAGAACCCCAACCTCTGCTTCGCCGTCCACCGGCGGGCCTCAGGAAGGAACACTCCAAGGTGAAGCTTCAGCGTAGGAACAGCCGCGGACTGCGGGCCCTGACCGTCGGCGCGGTCGCGGTCTCGGGTGCACTCGTCCTCACCTCCTGCGGGTCGGACGACAACTCGCAGAACGGCGGCGTCGACAAGCAGGCCGCGAGCAACATCAAGTGCGGCGGCAAGGGCCAGCTCCTCTCCTCCGGCTCCACGGCGCAGAAGAACGCCATGGACGCCTGGGTGCAGACCTACGCCACGGCCTGCAAGGACCTGCAGATCAACTACAAGGACATCGGCTCCGGCGGCGGCATCACCGAGTTCCTCCAGGGCTCGACCGCCTTCGCCGGCTCCGACTCCGCGCTCAAGCCGGAGGAGGTCGCCCAGTCCAAGAAGGTCTGCAAGAACGGCCAGGGCATCAACCTGCCGATGGTCGGCGGCCCGATCGCCATCGGCGCCAACGTCCCGGGCGTGGACGACCTCGTCCTCGACGGCCCCACCATCGCCAAGATCTTCGACTCGAAGATCAAGAAGTGGAACGACCCGGCGATCAAGAAGCTGAACCCGGACGCGAAGCTGCCGTCGCTGGAGATCCAGGCCTTCCACCGCTCGGACGAGTCCGGCACCACCCAGAACCTCGGCAAGTACCTGGCCAAGGCCGCCCCGCAGGACTGGAAGTACGAGCCGGAGAAGTCCTGGCCCGCGAAGGGCGGCCAGTCCGCCAGCGGCTCCTCCGGTGTCGCCTCCCAGGTCAAGCAGACCGAGGGCGCCATCGGCTACTTCGAGCAGTCCTACGCCACCTCGCAGAAGATCAGCACGGTGAAGGTGGACACCGGCGCCGCGAAGCCCGTCGAGTCCACCCCGGAGAACGCCTCCAAGGCCATCGCCGCGGCCAAGGTCGTCGGCAAGGGCAAGGACCTCGCCCTGGACCTCGACTACACGACCAAGGCGGAGGGCGCGTACCCGATCATCCTGGTCACCTACGAGATCGCGTGCGACAAGGGCAACAAGGCCGCGACCCTCGACGCGGTGAAGTCCTTCCTCACCTACACCGCCAGCGAGGACGGCCAGAAGATCCTCCCGGAGAAGGGCTACGCCCCGCTGCCGGCCGAGATCGCGACCAAGGTCCGGGAGACCGTGCCGACCCTCTCCTGACCCAACGGCCGGCTCCGCCCGTCACCAGCGGGCGGGGCCGGCCGGACCGGGTCACCCCACATCCGGTGCACCGCCGCCAGGGGTCATCCCCCAACCAGACCGGAGCCATCCATGGACATATCACCCAACGCGACCGCCCCACCGCCACAGCCCGCGTCCCTGCCCCAGGGCAAGGCCTCCCGCCCCGGTGACCGGATCTTCCTCGGTCTCTCCCGTGGCTCCGGGATCCTGCTGCTGGTCATCATGGCGGCCATCGCGGGCTTCCTGACGTACCGCGCCTGCCTGGCGATCGCGAAGGACGAGGCGAACTTCCTCACCGCCTTCGAGTGGAACCCGGCGGGGAGCCCGCCGGAGTTCGGCATCGCGATCCTGGCCTACGGCACGGTCGTGAGCTCGATCATCGCCATGGTGATCGCCGTTCCCGTCGCGGTCGGCATCGCGCTGTTCGTCTCGCATTACGCGCCGCGCAAGCTCGCCGCGCCCCTGGCGTACGTCATCGACCTGCTCGCCGCGGTGCCCAGCATCATCTACGGCCTCTGGGGCGCCCTGGTGCTGGTGCCCTACCTCGGCGGCCTCAACAGCTGGCTCAACGACTACCTGGGCTGGACCTACATCTTCGACAAGGACGGCACCGGGCCCGCCCGCTCGCTGTTCACCGTCGGCATCCTGCTGGCCGTCATGATCCTCCCGGTGATCACCAACGTCACCCGTGAGGTCTTCCTCCAGGTGCCGCGGATGCACGAGGAGGCCGCCCTGGCCCTCGGCGCCACGCGCTGGGAGGTCATCCGCATGTCGGTGCTGCCGTTCGGGCGCTCCGGCATCATCAGCGCCTCGATGCTCGGCCTCGGCCGCGCGCTCGGCGAGACGATGGCCGTGGCCACCGTGCTCTCCCCGAGCTTCCTCTTCTCCGGCCATCTGCTGGATCCCGGAGGCGGCACGTTCGCCCAGAACATCGCCGCGAAGTTCAACGAGGCGGACGACTTCGGCCGGGACGCGCTGATCGCCTCCGGCCTGGTGCTCTTCGCCATCACGCTGCTGGTCAACGGCGCGGCCCGGATGATCATCGCCCGCCGCAAGGAGTACTCGGGGGCCAACGCATGAGCAACGCGACCACGACCTCCCGCCCCGTCACGGACGCCCCCGTGCCGGACACGCTGTCCACCGCCCGGCTGCCCCGGTGGGCCCCGGCCGGCATCGCCGTCCTCTCGGTGGCCCTCGGCTGCGGCGTCGGTCTGGCGGCCGGCTGGCACAGCAAGGTCCAGTGGGGCCTGATCTCCGCGCTCCTCTTCGTCCTCGCCAGCTACACGGTCACCGCGAAGGTGGAGGGCCGCCGCCAGGCCAAGGACCGGGTGGCCACCAGCCTGATCTGGGTCTCCTTCGTCCTGGCGATCGTGCCCCTGGTGTCGCTGGCCTGGACCACCGTGGTCCGCGGCATGGAGGCGCTGGACGGCGCCTTCCTGAGCCACTCCATGGCGGGCCTGGCCAACACCGACGCGGGCGGCGGCATCTACCACGCCCTCATCGGCACCCTCGAGCAGGTGGGCATCGCGACCCTGATCGCCGCCCCCATCGGCCTGCTCACCGCGATCTACCTGGTGGAGTACGGGAAGGGCCGGCTGGCCCGGGCCGTCACCTTCTTCGTGGACGTCATGACCGGTATCCCGTCGATCGTCGCGGGCCTGTTCATCCTGTCCACCTGGGTCCTCACCTTCGACATGGGCTTCTCCGGCTTCGCCGGCGCGCTGGCCCTGTCGATCCTGATGATGCCGGTCGTGGTGCGCTCCACCGAGGAGATGCTCAAGCTCGTCCCGAACGAGCTGCGCGAGGCGTCCCTCGCCCTCGGCGTGCCGAAGTGGCGCACCATCCTCAAGGTGGTGCTCCCGACCGCGATCGGCGGCATCACCACCGGTGTGATGCTCGCCGTCGCCCGGATCGCCGGTGAGACCGCGCCCGTCCTGCTGCTGGTGTTCGGGAACGCGTTCATCAACAACGACCCGTTCACCGGAGCGCAGTCCTCGCTCCCGCTGTTCGTCTACGAGCAGTACAAGGTCGGCACGGACGCCTCCTTCGACCGCGCCTGGGCGGCAGCGCTCGTCCTCATCGCGTTCGTCATGATCCTCAATCTGGTCGCCCGCGGCGTCGCCCGCTGGAAGGCCCCGAAGACCGGCCGCTGAGGCCACGGCAAGGAAGTGATTCACATGGCCAAGCGCATCGACGTCAGCGGCCTCACCGCCTTCTACGGCAGCCACAAGGCCATCGAGGACATCTCGATGACCGTGGAACCCCGCTCCGTGACGGCCTTCATCGGCCCGTCCGGCTGCGGCAAGTCCACCTTCCTCCGCACCCTCAACCGGATGCACGAGGTCACCCCCGGCGGCCGCGTCGAGGGCAAGGTGATGCTGGACGACGAGAACCTCTACGGCGCCGGTGTCGACCCGGTCGCGGTGCGCCGCACCGTGGGCATGGTCTTCCAGCGCCCGAACCCGTTCCCGACCATGTCGATCTACGACAACGTCGCCGCGGGCCTGCGCCTCAACGGCTCGTACAAGAAGCGCGAGCTCGACGAGGTCGTGGAGCGCTCGCTCAAGGGCGCCAACCTCTGGAACGAGGTCAAGGACCGGCTGAACAAGCCCGGCTCCGGCCTCTCCGGCGGCCAGCAGCAGCGGCTCTGCATCGCCCGCGCCATCGCGGTCGAGCCGCAGGTCCTGCTGATGGACGAGCCCTGCTCCGCCCTGGACCCGATCTCGACCCTCGCCATCGAGGACCTGATCGGGGAGCTCAAGGAGCAGTTCACGATCGTCATCGTGACGCACAACATGCAGCAGGCGGCGCGGGTCTCGGACCGCACGGCCTTCTTCAACCTGGCCGCCGTCGGGCAGCCGGGCAAGCTGGTCGAGATCGACGAGACCGAGCGGATCTTCTCCAACCCGTCCGTGCAGGCCACGGAGGACTACATCTCCGGCCGCTTCGGCTGACGGCTCGGAGAACCGAGCGTCCTGCGGTGCTGCATGGCGGTGCCACCGCACGGCGAAGGGCCCGCCCCTGGCTCCCGGGGGCGGGCCCGTTCTCTGTTCGTGTTCGGGGGCGCCTCTGTTCTGGGGCTTCTCTGTCGGGCGCCTTCTCTGTCGGGTCTGTCCGGACGGGCGGCCCGCGGCACGCTCTGTCCGGAGGGGCGGCCCCCGACGTGCGGTCCGCCCGGAGCCCCGCCCCGGAGCCCCGGCCCGAGGGCGGGGTGACCGGCGGCGGGGTGACCGATGCCGGCGTGAACCAGGCCGGGGTGACCCAGGCCGGGGTGACCCAGGCCGCGATCACGGGAACCGGAGCAACCGAAGCCGGAGCACCGCCCGGACCGAGCGAACCGGCCGGACCGAGCGAACCGGCCGAGGGATCGGGACCGAGGCCGAAAACGACCGAGGCCGAAGCCTCCGGCCCGACGAGGGCAGAGGGCTTCGGCCTCGGTCCGAGGGCCGGAGTGCCTAGCCGAAGGCCAGGTTCACGATCCAGTAGCTCAGCGCGGCCACCAGTGCCGCGGCGGGCATCGTGATGAACCAGCCGGCCACGATGTTCTTGGCGACGCCCCAGCGGACCGCGTTGACCCGCTTCGTCGCGCCCACGCCCATGATCGCGGACGTGATGACGTGGGTGGTCGAGATCGGCGCGTGGAACATGAACGACGCGGTGTACATCACCGAGGCCGCGGTCGTCTCGGCGGCGAAGCCCTGCGGCGGGTCGAGCTCGATGATCCGCCGGCCCAGGGTCCGCATGATGCGCCAGCCGCCCGCGTAGGTGCCCAGCGACAGCATCGCGGCACAGGCGATCTTGACCCAGACCGGGATCGGGTCGCCCTGCCCCTGGACGTCCGCGATGGTCAGCGCCATCACGACGATGCCCATCGTCTTCTGGGCGTCCTGGAGGCCGTGCCCGAGCGCCATGCCCGCCGCGGAGACGGTCTGGGCTATGCGGAAGCCCCGCTTGGCCCGGTGCGGGTTGGCCTTCCGGAACATCCAGAGGATGACGACCATCACCAGATAGCCGAGGACCAGCCCCACCACCGGGGACAGGAACATCGGGAGGACGATCTTCTCCACGACACCGGTCCAGATGACCTCGGTGCCTCCGGCGAGCGCCGCACCGACCATGCCGCCGAACAGCGCGTGGCTGGACGACGACGGCAGCCCGAAGTACCAGGTGATCAGGTTCCAGGCGATCGCCCCGACCAGCGCGGCGAACAGGATCCCCATCCCCGACCGGCCGGTCGGCGTGGCGATCAGCCCCTCACTGACGGTCTTGGCGACCCCGCTGCCCAGGAAGGCGCCGGCGAGGTTCATCACCGCCGCCATGGCGAGCGCGGCCCGCGGGGTCAGCGCCCGCGTCGAGACGGACGTCGCGATGGCGTTCGCGGAGTCGTGGAAGCCATTGGTGTACGTGAAGAACAGCGCGACCCCGATGGTCACGACGAGAGCGAAGGTGTCCACCTCGGGTCAGGACTCCTTGACCGCGATGGTCTCGACGGTGTTGGCCACGTGCTCGAAGGCGTCGGCCGCCTCTTCCAGCACATCCACGATCTGCTTGAGCTTGAGCACCTCGATGGCCTCGTACTTGCCGTTGAAGAGCTGTGCGAGCAGCTTGCGGTGGATCTGGTCGGCCTGGTTCTCGAGGCGGTTGACCTCGATCCAGTACTCGGTGAGGTTCTCCATCGTCCGCAGGTGCGGCATGGCCTCGGCGGTGAGCTCCGCCGCGCGCGCCAGCACCTCGATCTGCTGCTCGACGCCCTTCGGCAGCTCCTCGACCTGGTACAGCACGACCAGGTCGACGGCCTCCTCCATGAAGTCCATGATGTCGTCGAGCGACGAGGCCAGCTTGTAGATGTCCTCGCGGTCGAACGGCGTGATGAAGGAGGAGTTCAGCTGGTGGAAGATCGCGTGAGTCGCGTCATCACCCGCGTGCTCCGCCGCCCGCATCCGGTCGGCGATCTCGGCCCGGGCGGCGGGATCGGCCCCGAGCAGTTCCATCAGGAGCTTCGAGCCCGTGACGATGTTGTCCGCGGAAGCGGCGAACATGTCGTAGAAGCTCGTCTCCCTGGGGGTCAGACGAAAGCGCACGTGGGGTCCTCGGGGTGCATCGGATTCGGTCAGGGTGATGCTAGGCGCATCATCCGGCCACGGCTAACCGGCGTTCCCTCAGTGTGGCCCATCGCTCGCGGAGCCCGTCAGGGCCCCCCGGGCACTATCGCCCCATTCGGTAACATATACCCACCAGGGGTATACGCCACGGCCCAGGACAACGCAGCGGACAACGGGAGGACCCCATGACGACCACCGAGCCCGCCGCCTGCCACACCCCGGACGCCGAGCCCGCCGGGGGCACCGGCCCGCACGGCTACAGCCCGCGCAAGGACCAGCACCTCAAGCGGCTGCGGCGAATCGAGGGCCAGGTCCGCGGGCTGCAGCGGATGGTCGAGCAGGACGTCTACTGCATCGACATACTCACCCAGGTATCGGCGGGCACCAAGGCCCTCCAGTCCTTCGCCCTCCAGCTGCTGGAGGAGCACCTGCGGCACTGCGTGGCCAGCGCCGCGGTGGAGAGCGCCGCCCGCGGAGAGGGCGAGGAGGGCGGCGAGGAGATCGACGCCAAGGTGACGGAAGCCACAGCGGCCATCGCCCGGCTCCTGCGCACCTGATGGCTCTGTGTGCGGGGCCGGACGGCTCTGCGTACCGGACCCGATGGCTGTGCGTACCGGAGCTGTCGGCTCTGTGTACCGGCCGGACGGCTCCGCACGCCGGACCGGACGGCTCTGTGCACCGGACCCGATGGCTCCGCGGACCGGACCGGACGGCTGCGCGGACCGGACCGGACGGCGGTGCGTGCGCACCGGCGGCTGCCGAGGAGCGGTGATCCCGGCCGGGCGCCATCAGGCGGCCGGCCACCGCCCTCCCCCGACGGACGCCGCCGCCTCGGGGCACTCCACCGCCCCACGGAGCACCTCGTCGATGCGGTCCGGGCTGAGCCGCTCCTCGTCGGCGGTGGACGCCGCGATCATCAACTCGCCGCAGAGCTCGATCTCGGCGAGGGCCACGACATCCTGCACCGTCGAACCACGGGACACGGACACGTGCGTCACCTCCTCCTCGCGAGCTTCGCGTGCGCCGTCCGTCCGTGGGCAGCACGCACCGCCCAGCGTAGGGACCCCGGCACAGCACGCGCATGGCACGGACGGACCATTTCCACGGGCCCGATCGGCCCCCTGCCCCTGTGGCGCCCCATGACACCCGCCCCTTCCCCCGTGCGCCTGCTTCCCGGCGCCGCCTCGTCCCCGACAGGCTGACCTGCTACGCCTCCGGCACCGCGATCTTCCCTGCGTAGATATCACGCTCGGCCGGGAGTTCGATCGTCGCTCCGGAGCCGAATCCGTAGAGCACGGTCGTCGAGACGACCTCCGTACCGGCGCTTCCGCCGCCGCCGGAGAAGGTGAAGCGGTGCCGCACCTTCCGCAGCCGCCCCTGCTCGTCCAGGAAGACGTCGAACGGCACCCGCCGCTCGGAGAAGCCCCGCGCGGCGGCCCGCAGCGCTCCCCGCGCGGCCGGGGACGCCGCCGCGGCGGCCCGCGCGATGTCGGCCGTCCCCCGGTAGTGCAGGACCGGTACGCCACCCTCCCCGGCCCGCTCCTCGCCGACGAAGGTCACCTCACGCGCCCCGCGCAGCAGCTCGGCGGCCGACAGCGGATCGGTCGCCCCGCCGGTGACCAGATTCCCGTCGGCGAGGCCGGTGGTGTCGACCCGCACCCATTTGTCCGGCGGCACCCCGGCGCCGCGGTCCTTCATGTACAGCGCGCCCGGTGCCAGCAGTTCGGTGACCGGCCGGTGCTCCGCGCCGCCCGCGGCGTCCTGCGGCAGCACGACCCGGAGCCGCCCGAGCCGGCGGCCGTAGTCGAACGCCCCGTACCCGCGGATGGTGACCCGGGTGCCGCCGGTGGCCGTCTCCATGGAGGTGCGCACCCGGGAACTGCCGGACCGGGCGAGGACGTCGGCGGCCCGCCGCACCGCGGCGGCACCGGCCGCCTGGCCGGACCCCCGGTCGTCGGCGGCCGCGCCCATCCCGGAACAGCCCGTCGACACCAGCCCCAGCCCCACCAGCAAGCCGCTCGCGGCGGCGACGGCACCGCCCCGCCCTCTGTGCCGCTGCACCACCATCGCCGCGTACCCCCGGAAAAGACGCCCAGCCGGAAATGAGCCGGTCCAAAGCTCGCTTCGGTTAACGACGGTGCCGGGCCCCTCGTCACGGCCGGTACGGTGGGTCGGTGCACCGGACAGCCCGCAACGACAACACCGCGCGCGACGAGCGGCACGACACCCGCACCGTCGAGCGGGGCTCCTTCAGCATCGCCCGCTGCTCCTGCGGCTGGTCGGGCCCGGCGCGCCGCGCCCGGGCACTGGCCCGCGAGGACGCCGCGGGCCACACCGCCCCCTGAGAGTCCCTGAGACCGACTCCCGACGGGATCCGTTCGCGACAAAGGGGACACACCGGACGTCTTCTGAAGGCGTGCCGGAGCGCCGCTCCGCCGATGACGGATGCACAGCCGCCCGGAATGCCCTTCAGCACCCTTTCTATCGCTGATGTCCGCCCTCCGGTCCCGCCTCCGCCCCGCGCCCGTCGGTGCTGCCGCCCGACAGCACCGCGCCCCGGCGCCGTCCGAGGAGTCGGACGGTGCCAGGGCGCGGGGTGGACCGCCGGGGGCTGCGCGACGGGCCCGCACGCCCGCCTCGCTCCGGCCCGGTCAGGTCCGGTCGAACCCGGTCAGGCCCGGGGGAAGCGGCCCTTGGTGATCGGCCACTCCCGGTGGAAGATCGGGATGGTGATGCGCCGCTCGAACAGCGGCGTGCCGAAGACGGCCAGCCGGGCGAAGAGCGCGCCGTCGAGCCCCACACCCCCGTACAGGGCCCAGCTGCCGCGGGCCGAGCGGGGCGTGACGGTGCCCTCGGCCTCGCCTCGCAGGTACGGCGTGAAGGTGGCGGAGATGCCGACCGAGTCGTAGAGGCCGATGGCGGCCTCCGCCGCGATGGCGGCGCGGACCTCGCCCTTGCCCGTGAGCTTCGCGGAGACCGGGGTCGGCGTGCCGTCGGCGCGGACGTCCGGCTTCCAGCCGTCGCCCTTGACGTACTGCGCCCCGATGGTCACCGCGCCCTTGACGTCCTGGCTCATCCGCAGGCTGACCTCGCCGGAGGCGTTGACCTCGTAGTACAGGGTGAGGCCGACGTTCACGACGACGGGCACCGGGCCGACCATGATGACCGGACTGGCGGCGAGCTTGGCGAACGGGACGCGGAGCGGGCCGGTCTTGGCGCTGAGCTCGCCCTTGAGCCGCCAGCCCGCCTTGTAACCGCCCTTGAGCTCGACGGAGGCCTTGGCCGGAATGATGTCGGTGGCGCTGTTGCGGCTGTAGGAGAAGGCCACCTCGGGGCTCAGCTCGACGAAGCCGCCCAGCTCGACCTCGGGCTTCGCGGCGCCGGGCACCTCCGGGAGCGGCAGCGGGGTGTCCATCCCCAGACGCAGGGTGCCGAACCGGTGACGGTACTCCTTGCCGGCCGGCGCCTTCGCGGTGCCGCCGGGCTGCGGCGTGGCGCTGCCCTGCGCGGCGTCCGGACCGGGGGCGGCGGAGGGGCCGCTGCCGCTCGGCGTGCCGGCGGGGCTCGCCGGGGCGGACGGCGCGGCGCTGCCGCCCGTACCGCCGCCGGCCGTACCGCCACCGGCCGCCACACCCGGGCGGCGCTTGACGTCCAGGCCCTTGACGAGCGGCTCGACCTTCCAGGCGGCCGGGTCGACGGGGACGGCCCCCTGCGCCTGCGCGTTGCCGAACAGCTCGGTGAGGTTGGCCGGAGCGGTGGCCACCTCGGTCCGCTCGCCGTCGCTGGAGCGCACCTCGGTGACCTTGACCAGGGCGCCCTTGGGCAGCTCACGGGTGGCCGGGCTCGCGATCACGTCACCGGTGCGCACCTTCGGGGCGCGGCCCCGGGAGCCGCTCAGCACGGCGCGGCGCTTGCCGGCGTCGTAGGAGGAGAGCCGGACACCGCTGCCGGTGACGTTCCGGGTGGTGCCGGTGGTCCGGGTGACCTGGGCCGAGTCGCCGTCACCGGGACCGGCGGGCGCGACGGGCAGGGTGGGCGAGGGGTCCGTGGACGCCTCGGCCCGGACGGCGGACCGGCCGGAGCCGCCGGCCGCCGAGCCGGTTCCGCCGGACTGCGGCGGGGCACTGCTGCAGCCCGTGGCCAGCAGCGCGGATACGCATATCGCGGACAACACCGCGGGGCGCGAAACCCTGTTCAATTCTGGAGTTCCCCTCGGGGGTGGGGTGGGCGAAGGCCCGAAGACTGGTCGAACGGATGTTACTGATCAGTCCGGGCAGGGTGGGACTTTCCGTAACTGCCTGAATTTCGAACTACTTTGAAACCCCGTGATCACCTGCGGAAACACCGGTGGACCGGTCCGCTCTGTGACGCAGATCGCTCGGCCGCCGAACGGAACCCCGGCCCCCGGAACACCGTCTGGCAGGGCATCAACGCTCCACGGGAAGGGTCGATTCGGGATGGACAGGCGCACGCTGCTGGCAGCAGGCACCGGAGCCGCGGCAACCGCCGCCTGGCTCGCGACCGCGGAGACCGGCCAGGCGGCCGTGAGCACCACACGGGCGGCGGTGGGCCGGTCCCTGGCCGGCGTCGGACTGGCGTCGGCGGGGCGCGGACCGGCCGACGCCGACTGGGCCGCCCTCGACCGCGGCCTCGGCGGCGGCCTGATACGCCCGGGCGAGGCCAACTGGTCGACCGCCCGCCAGCTCTACAACACCCGCTTCGACACCCTCCGTCCGGCCGCGGTCGCCTACATAGCGAACAACGCCGACGTGGCCGAGTGCCTGGCCTTCGCCCGCCGCCACAAGGTGCCGGTCTCCATACGCAACGGCGGCCACTCCTACGCCGGCTACTCCAGCGGCAACGGCCGGCTCGTCATCGACGTCTCGAAGCTGGGCCGGATCACCTCCGGCAGCACCGCCACCATCGGCGCCGGCGCCAAGCTCATCGACGTCTACAACCGCCTCGGCGCGCACGGCCGCACGGTGCCCGGCGGCTCCTGCCCCACCGTCGGCATCACCGGGCTCACCCTCGGCGGCGGCCACGGCGTCGTCTCCCGCGCTTACGGCCTCACCTGCGACAGCCTCGTCGGCGCCACCCTCGTCACCGCCGACGGCCGCACCCTGCGGTGCGACAAGGACGAGCACTCCGACCTCTTCTGGGCCCTGCGCGGCGCGGGCAACGGCAACTTCGGCGTCGTCACCGAGCTCCGTTTCCGCACCCACAAGACCCCGGACGCCGCCGGCGCCTACCTCAGCTGGCCGTGGTCCAAGGCGGCCAAGGTCATCCGCGCCTGGCAGGAGTGGGGCCCGGGCCAGCCGGACGAGATCTGGTCCGCGGCCCACCTCAGCGCCGCCGCGGGCGGCACGCCGCGCATCACCGTCTCGGCGTTCTCCATCGGTTCGTACAGCGGGCTCAAGAACGCCGTCGACCGGCTCATCGACCGGGTGGGCGCCCCGGCCACCACGGCGTCCGTGCGCCGCCGGGCGTACCGGGACGCGATGAACATGTACGCCGGCTGCGCGGACTACAGCAACGAGCAGTGCCATCTGCCGGGCGCCACCCCGGGCCGCCGCGCCGGCGGCAAGCTCGCCCGCGAGACCTACACCGCCCGCTCGGACTTCTACGACCGCTCGCTCAGCGCCGCGGGCATCCGGGTCCTGATCGACCGGACCGAACGCTTCAGCCGGTCCGGCGGCCGCGGCGCCGGCAGCATCCAGCTCACCGCCCTCGGCGGGGCGATCAACCGTGTCCCGACGGGCGCCACATCGTTCGTGCACCGCGACTCCCGGGTGCTCGCGCAGTACCTGACCTCGTACCCGGCGAACAGCAGCGGCTCCACCCAGACCGCCTGGCTGGACGACCTGCACGGGGCGATGCGGCGGCACTCCTCGGGCGCGGCGTACCAGAACTACACCGACGCCAGGCTCGGGGACTGGCGCCGGGCCTACTACGGCACAGCCGCGGACCGGCTGACGCGGCTGAAGAAGAAGTACGACCCTGAGCGCCTCTTCGACTTCCCGCAGGCGCTCTGACGCTTGGGGCCACGGCTCCCCGGGGTTCGTCTGCAGTTCCCGAATCATGCACCCCCATGGAGGCTGCTCCGTCCCTGTCGGCGCCTGGGGTCGGATTGGCCCGGATGGCCTTCTCCGGCTCTCCGCTGCCGTGACGTCTCTCGACGGTG
>NZ_JBEOXS010000073.1:0-33280 GCF_040296705.1 Streptomyces sp. NPDC002055 | reverse complement strand
TTCCGGAAGCTTCCGTGTATTTGTGGCCCCCAGGGCCGTAAATATACGTTCCGGAACCCCCCACCCCGGAGGCCCCGGCCCCCGCCCGCACACCCCCTCGGCGCGCACCCCCGCCTCAGCCGACCCACTCCGTCCGCACCGGATCCGAACTACGAGCCACCACCCGCGACCCGGACGCCCCGGAAACCCCGGACCCCCCACCATCCCGATCGAGCACCCCCGCAACCGCCGCAATCCCCAGCCCCAGAACGGCGAGCACCGCCCCCACCAGAGTCGGTGACGTCCACCCCCACCCCGCCGCGATCGCCGCACCGCCGAGCCACGCCCCGCCCGCGTTCGCCAGGTTGAACGCCGAGTGGTTGGAGGCCGAGGCCAGCGTGGGAGCATGCCGGGCCTTGTTCATGACGAGCATCTGCAGCGGTGTCGTCGTCATGAAGCCGACCGCCCCCAGCAGCACCACAGTGACGAGCGCCGCCCAGGTCACATGCACCGTGAAGTCGAAGACGACCAGGACCACCGCGAGGGCGCCCAGCGCCCCGTAGAGGGTGGGCCGCAGCGCGCGGTCGGTCAGCGGTCCGGCGACGAGGGCGCCCAGCGTCATCCCGGTGCCGAACAGCGCCAGCACCACCGTCACCGACGTCTCGGCGAGCCCGGTGACCTCGGTCATCATCGAGGCCAGGTAGCTGTAGACGGCGAAGACCCCGGCGAACCCGAAGACGGCGGTCAGCAGCCCGAGCAGCACCTGCCGGTCGCCGAGGGCGCGCAGCTCGCGTCCGAGGCCGGCCCGCTCGTCGAGCGGCATGTGCGGGACGAGCCGGGCGAGCGCGGCCATCGCCAGCACCCCGATGCCCGTCACCACCAGGAACGTCGACCGCCAGCCGAGCTGCTGTCCGAGCAGGGTGCCGACGGGTACGCCGACGATGTTGGCGACGGTGAGCCCCAGGAACATCGTGGCGACCGCCCGCGCCTGTCGCCCCTCGTCCACCAGCCGGGCGGCGACCACCGCTCCGACGCCGAAGAACGCGCCGTGCGGCAGCCCTGCGAGGACCCGCCCGCCGGCCAGCAGCCCGAAGTTCGGGGCGAGCGCGGACGCCAGGTTGCCCACCGTGAACAGGCCCATGAGCAGGACGAGCATCCGCTTGCGCGGGATCCGGGAGCCGAGCGCGGTCAGAAGCGGGGCGCCGACGACGACGCCGATGGCGTAGGCGGAGACGAGGTAGCCGGCGGTGGGCACGGAGGTGCCCAGGTCGTTCGCGACGTTGGGCAGGAGGCCCATCATCACGAACTCGGTGGTGCCGATACCGAAGGCGCTGATCGCGAGAGCGAGCAAGGCCAGGGGCATGGAGGAACCTTTCGGGGGTTGCGCGCGGAAGGGCGGGGGCGGGGCAGGGGGACGGGCAGTGTTTCGTAAGTTCGATTACGAAACAAAGTCTCCCAGCCTGAATGTTCCGGCCCGTGAACTCCGCTTTGCGAACAGGCCAAACCTCCCCGCCGCCGCGCCCGCGGCAGCGATCGCTCCCCCGCAACCGTCCAGGCACCGACCCACACCGGCCCCCACCTCGGAACACGCGGGATACGCGGGACCGGCCACCGCCCGCCCGGCACCACGGCTCACCCGGTCCGCACCGCACCCCCCGGACGGCACCCGGCCGCGCACTGGACCGTCACGGAGTGGGCCGTCTCACATCGGGCCGACACGCGCCGGACGGCCCGAAGCGCACGGTCCCACCGGGCCCGCGTACCCGCTCCGTCCGGCCCGCTCCGTCCGGCCCGATCCATCCAGCCCGATCCGTCCAGCCCGCTCAGGACACCCCTCCGGAGGCTCCCTCCGAACGCCCCTCCGAACCGTCCCTACAGCTCGACCGAGGCCGCCAGCGGCAGATGGTCGCTGCCGGTCGCCGGCATGGACCACGAGGCCACCGGCTCGACACCGCGCACCATGATCTGGTCGATCCGCGCCATCGGGAACCCGGCGGGCCAGCTGAAGCCGAACCCGTCGCCCGACGCGCCCTGCGTGGAACGCATCTGGGCGGTGACGGGGGCCAGCGAGCGGTCGTTCATGGTGCCGTTGAGGTCGCCGAGGAGCACCACCTTGTCCAGGCTCTCACCCGCGATGGCGTTGCCCAGGGCCGCCGCGCTGCCGTCCCGCTGACCTGCGGTGAAGCCCGCGTTGAACTTGACCCGGACGGAGGGCAGATGGGCGACGTAGACGGCGACGTCCCCCTTCGGGGTCTGCACGGTGCCGCGCAGCGCCCGCGTCCAGCCCAGCTTGATGTCGACCGGGCGGACATCGTTGAGCGGGTACTTGCTCCACACCCCGACGGTGCCCTGCACGGAGTGGTACTTGTACGTGCCCCCGAGCGCCTTCCGGTACGTCGGCAGGGCCTCGCCCGTCAGTTCCTCCAGCGCGACGACGTCGGCTCCGGAGTCGACGACGTTGGCCGCGGTGCCCCGCGGGTCGGCGTTCTCCGCGTTCACGTTGTGGGTGGCCACCGTCAGGTCGCCCTTGGAGTCGGACTTGCCGCCGACGAGGCCGCCGAACATGTTCAGCCACACCGCGGCCAGTGCCGCCAGCGCGATGAGCGCGGTCGCCGACCGGCGCAACAGAGCGGCCACCAGCAGCAGCGGAACGAAAAGTCCCAGCCACGGCAGGAACGTCTCCAGCAGGCTGCCGAGGTTGCCGACGGTGTTGGGGACCTCGGAGTGGAAGGCCAGCGCGCCGGTGATCAGCAGGGCGAACGCCGCGAGGAAGATGCCGCGGCGCCAGATTCCCGGACCGTGCCAGCCGCGGAACAGGCGTCGGGCCCGGGACCCGGTCCGCTCGGAGCCCGAGCTGCCGTGACCCGTATCCGTCGTGTACGCCTGCGTCATGTGCCGTTCCTCGCTTGCTTCGCGCCGCTCTCCGCCTACGCACCATAGGCGATGACCAGTGGGTTCCTTGCCGCCCGGGGTGGTCGGTTCTCCCACGATGACGATCGCTTCCGGGGGCTGGGTTCCGGTCGGCCCCGGGTGTGGGAGCCCTGTGACAGAACCTGGACAAACACCGAGGTGCGAAAGCCCGTTCCCGGCCCCCGGGGCCGCGGCGGGGCGCGGGCGGCGGACCGGTGCCGGAGCCCCGGCGGACCGTCCTGGAACTGCTGCCCGGAACGGCGATTTTCAGCCCTCCCCGTGACCGGCCGGTCCGGGGTCACGACGGTCCCGGCGACGGGGCGTTCCGGCCGGGCCCGGGTCCGCGCCCCGGACCGGTCAGGCCGGTGGGCGCACACCGGGACCGGCCGGCGGGCGGCCGCCCGGCCCGCCCTCCGGACGCCCGTCCGGTCCGGACTGCGGGCTCCTGTCCGGTCCGGACTGCGGGCTCCTGTCCGGTCCGGACTGCGGGCTCCTGTCCGGTCCGGACTGCGGGCGCACGTCCGGTCCGGACTGCGGGCGCACACCCGGTCCGCCCGGTGGACGCACACCGTGAAGGACCGTGTCCACGATCTGCTCGGGCAGCCCCGGGGGCAGTTCCTTCCAGTCCTGCAGGACGACCCGGGCCAGCATCGGCCCGACGAAGAGATCGGCGAGAACGTCGAGGTCCACGTCGTCGCGCACCTCGCCGGAGGCGGTCCCGCGCCGCAGTACGGCGAGCACGGCTTCGCGCCGCTGCTGGACGACCGTGTCGTGGTACTGCTTCCAGAGCGCCGGGTGTGCCCGCACCTCGGCGACCACCGCCCGCAGCACCGCGGAGGAGCGTTTGGCGAGTCCGCGCCGCCGCAGGAACTCCAGCGTGACCACCAGATCGTCACGGACCGAGACGCCCGCGGGCTCGGGGGTGTGCAGGTCGAGGGAGTGCAGCACGTCGAGCAGCAGGGCCTCCTTGCCCGGCCAGCGCCGGTAGACGGTGGCCTTGCCGACGCCCGCCTCCCGGGCGATCCGCTCCATGGAGAGTTCGCCGACGGTGACGCCCTCCTCCAGGAGGCGGAGAACCGCTTCGACGATCGCGGTGCCGGCGGCGGCGTTCCGCGGGCGCCCGCGGCGCTCGGCGGCCTGGAGGCCCGCCCCGGACTCCGGCCCCGCCCCGCGTCCCTCGACGGACGCGGACCGGGCCCCGGTCCCGGTCCCGGCCGCTCCCCCGCCCGCGGCCCGCCCCGTCACCGGTCCGCCCTCGCGGCACCGGCCCCCGTGTCCGACGCGGCCCCCGTGTCCGACGCGGCTCCCTGCGGGCCGTCTCCGGTCCGCGGGCCGTCCGGCGGCGGGGTGCGTCCGGGCAGGTAGCGCGCCACGACGGCCGCGCCGAGCAGGGCGGCCCCGGACGCCCCGAGGGCGGTGGTGTGCATGGCGTGGAGGAAGGCGTCATGGGCCGGCTGCACCAGGGAGCGGCCCTGCGGCCCCATGCGTTCGACGGCCGCGAGGGTCGCCTCGATGGACTCGCCCGCGGCGTGCCGCATCCCCGGCGGCAGCACCCGGAGCCGGTCCTCGATACCCGCCCGGTAGCCGGTGGACAGCACCGAGCCGAGCACCGCCACTCCGAGGGCGCCGCCGACCTGCCGGAAGGTGTTGTTGATGGCCGAGCCGGAGCCCGCCTTCTCCCGCGGCAGCGCCTGCATGATCGAGGTGGTGACGGGGGGCATGGTGTGGGCCATCCCGATGCCCTGGACGAAGAAGAGCACCTCCAGGACCCAGATCGGGGTGTGTTGGCCGAGCAGGGTGAATCCGGCCAGGGCCAGGGCCACGAGCAGCAGGCCGCCGGTGCACACCACCCGTGGCCCGTACCGCTCGACGATCAGCCGGGCCCGGGGCGCGAAGACCAGCTGGGTGGCGGCGAGCGGCAGGATCAGGACGCCGGTCTGGAGCGGGCTGTAGCCGCGCACGCTCTGGGTGTAGAAGACGCTGAAGAAGGTGACGCCCATCAGCGCGAAGAAGACCAGCGAGACGGCCGCCACGGCCGCCGAGAAGGCCGGTTTCCGGAAGTAGGCCATGTCGAAGGCCGGATGGTCGCTGCGCTTCTCGTACAGGACGAAACCGGCCAGGACGGTGGCCCCGGCTCCGATCGCGCCGAGCACCCGGAGGTCGCCGAAGTCGGCGAGCTGGCCGCCGCGGATGATGCCGTACACCAGCAGGACGAGGCCGACGATGGAGAGCAGGACGCCCAGTGGGTCGAGGGCGCCGGGCTCGGGGTCCCGGGATTCGGGGACGAACAGCAGCATGCCGATCAGGCCCAGGGCGACGACGGGCACGTTGACCAGGAAGACCGAGCCCCACCAGAAGTGTTCGAGCAGCAGTCCGCCGGTGATCGGGCCGATCGCGATGGCGATGCCGACGCCGCCGACCCAGAAGCCGATGGCCCGGGGCTGTTCCTCGGGTTCGAAGACGTTCATCAGGATGGCGAGGGTGGCGGGCATGACGAAGGCCCCGCCGAGGCCCATGACGGCGCGGAAGGCGATGAGCTGTCCGGGTGAATCGGACACCGCGGCGAGCACCGAGCCGGTGCCGAAGATGGCCATGCCGTAGAGCAGGATCTTCTTGCGGCCGAGGCGGTCGCCGAGCAGGCCCGCGGTGAAGAGGATGCCGGCGAAGACCAGCGTGTAGGCGTTGATGGCCCATTCCAGCTGGCTCTGGGTGGCGCCCAGCCCGTGCGGAGGCGGGGTGGAGATCGTCTTCATCGCCACGTTCAGGATCGAGTGATCCAGCACCACGATGAGCAGGCTGAACATCAGCACGGCCAGGATCAGCCAGCGGCGGCGGTGGATGTCCTCCGGAACCCCGCGGGGGGTGGTGGCGCCGATGGAATTCGCCATGTTCAGCACATTACGGGACCTTTCGATACGGCGCCGTTCCGTATCGGAATGACGCCCGCGGGCCCGGACCTCGCCCCGGCTGTCCGGTGGCCGCCGGCACCGGCCCGGAAGCGGCCGGGGAAGGGATCCGCGGAGGCGCGGCGCCGGTCCGGAGGGGCCTGGATCCGGACGCGGTGAAGCCCGCCGGCAGCCCGGGAGAGCCCCGGCACAGCCCGGATAAGGGCGGGAACGAGGCGCGGGCCACAGCTGTCCGCGTCCCCTTTCCCGGCGGGGCACCAGGTGCCACCATGGAGCTGGTCCGGGGACGCCGTCAGGGCGCCTCGAGATGACGAAGGAGCCGTTGCCATGACGCACGTTTCGCCTGCCTCGAAACAGCCCTCTTCCGCCGCCTCCGGCGCGGACAGCAGCAAGGCCCTGTACGGGGGCACCGGCACCCGGCGGATCACCGTCCGTGACATCGCCGCCGCCAAGCACCGCGGCGAGAAGTGGCCCATGCTCACCGCCTACGACGCGATGACCGCCGCCGTCTTCGACGAGTCCGGCATCCCGGTCATGCTGGTCGGCGACTCGATGGGCAACTGTCACCTCGGCTACGAGTCCACCGTCCCGGTGACGATGGACGAGGTCACGATGCTCTCCGCCGCGGTGGTCCGCGGCACCGGCCGGGCGCTGATCGTCGGCGACCTGCCCTTCGGGTCGTACCAGGAGGGCGCGGTACAGGCCCTGCGGAACGCCACCCGGCTGGTGAAGGACGCCGGTGTCGGCGCCGTGAAGCTGGAGGGCGGCGAGCGCTCGGCGCACCAGATCGAGCTGCTCGTCCAGTCGGGCATCCCGGTGATGGCGCACATCGGGCTCACCCCGCAGTCGGTCAACGCCTACGGCGGCTACCCGGTGCAGGGCCGCGGCGAGGAGGCCGCCCAGCAGCTCCGCCGGGACGCGAAGGCGGTGCAGGACGCGGGCGCCTTCGCGGTGGTCCTGGAGCTCGTGCCGTCCGAGCTGGCCGCCGAGGTCACCCGGTCGCTGCACATCCCGACCGTCGGCATCGGCGCGGGCCCGGAGTGCGACGCGCAGGTGCTGGTGTGGACGGACATGGCCGGCATGACGGCCGGCCGGGTCCCCCGGTTCGTCAAGCAGTACGCGCAGCTGCGCGAGGCCCTGGGCGGTGCCGCCAAGGCGTTCGCGGAGGACGTCGTCGGCGGCGCGTACCCGGCCGAGGAGCACAGCTTCCACTGATCCTCACCGCCCGGCCGTCCGCTCCCCCGCCGGAGCCGGCCGGCCGGGCACCGAGCCGCCACCGAGCGGGGGATCCGCCCGGCGCCGAGCCGCTGCCGTACGCAGCGCCGCGGCGGACGGGGCCGCACGGCCCTCCCCCGGCCGACAGCCTGCCGATCTCCCCCGTCGGCAGGCTGTCGGCGTCGGGGCGACACCGCCGGTCGTCGTGAACGGCGGGGCCGCCCGTCGGCCGGAGGTCGACGGGCCTTCGGCGAGCGTGTCGTGAGGCTGTCGGCACCGTCGGCAGGCTGTCGGCGTCCTGTCGGTGGATTGTCGGTGGGGCATGGCACCGTGAGGGCCATGACGAGACTCGACAACGGCCCCGGTGGGGGCAACGCCGTCGAAGTACGGGGGCTGGTCAAGCACTTCGGTGAGACCCGCGCCGTCGACGGGGTGGATCTGAAGGTGAAGGAAGGCACCGTCCTCGGTGTCCTCGGGCCGAACGGCGCCGGCAAGACGACGCTGGTCCGGTGCCTCTCCACGCTCCTGGTGCCGGACGCCGGCACCGCGACCGTCGCGGGGTACGACGTGGTGCGGCAGCCGCGCCAGCTGCGCCGCACCATCGGCCTGACCGGGCAGTACGCCTCGGTGGACGAGAAGCTGTCCGGCTGGGAGAACCTCTACATGATCGGGCGGCTGCTCGACCTGCCGCGCAAGGACGCCCGCCGCCGGGCCGACGAGCTGCTGGAGCGCTTCTCGCTCACCGAGGCGGCCAAGCGCCCCGCCGCGCAGTACTCGGGCGGCATGCGGCGCCGTCTCGACCTGGCGGCGTCCATGATCGGCCGCCCGGCGGTGCTGTATCTGGACGAGCCGACGACGGGCCTGGACCCGCGCACCCGCAACGAGGTGTGGGAGGAGGTCCGGAGGATGGTCGGCGACGGCGCCACCGTGCTGCTCACCACCCAGTACATGGAGGAGGCCGAGCAGCTGGCGAGCGAGCTGACCGTCATCGACCGCGGCAAGGTCATCGCCGAGGGCCGGGTGAACGAGCTGAAGGCGAAGGTCGGCGGCCGCACCCTCCAGGTCCGTCCGGCCGACCCCGGGCAGCTGACGCCGATGGTCGACGCCATCGCGCAGGCGGGGCTCGACGGCATCGCCGGCGCCACCGCCGATGTGGAGGAAGGCCTGGTCAACGTCCCGATCGTGAGCGACGAACAGCTGACCGCGGTGATAGGGCTGCTGGGCGAGCGGGGATTCGCGATCGCCGGTATCGACACCCATCTGCCCAGTCTGGACGAGGTGTTCCTGGCCCTCACCGGCCAGAAGACCTCCCCGCAGGGCCCAGAGGCCCCCGAACTCGAGGAGGTCGCCGCATGAGCGCCACCACGGTGCAGCCGGGCGGGGCTCCCCTGTCCGCGAAGAAGCTCCCCGGTGAGGGGCGGATCGGGCTGCGCGCGAACCTGCGGCACATCGGTGCGCTGGTGCGCCGCAACGCCCTGCAGATCAAGGCCGACCCGGAGTCGATGTTCGACGCCGTGCTGATGCCGATCATCTTCACGATGCTGTTCGTGTACGTCTTCGGCGGCGCGGTGGGCGGCAGCCTGGGCGGTGACCGGGACGTCTACATCAACTACGTCGTTCCCGGCCTGATGGCCATGGGCGGACTGAACATCGCGATGTCGGTCGGCACCGGGGTCAACGACGACTTCAACAAGGGGGTGATGGACCGTTTCCGGACCATGCCCATCGCCCGCTCCTCGGTGCTGATCGCCAAGCTGCTGGTGGAGAGCGGCCGGATGCTGGTCTCCACGGTCGTGCTGCTGACCGTGGGCTTCGTCATCGGCTTCGATCTGAAGACCGGCCCGCTGGAGCTGCTCGGCGCGGTGGCGCTCGCGCTGCTCTTCGGATCCTCACTGACCTGGATCTTCATGCTGCTGGGGCTCTCCTTGAAGACCCCGCAGGCGGTGCAGGGGCTGGGCTTCCTGGTGATCATGCCGCTGCAGTTCGGTTCGTCGATCTTCGCACCGCCCACGTCGATGCCCGGCTGGCTGCAGAGCTTCACCGACTACAACCCGCTCTCCCAGCTGGCGGACGCGGCCCGGGCGCTGATGAACGGCCAGGGCGCGGTGGCCCATCCGGTCATGGTCACCCTGGCCTGGGCGGTGGGCATCACGGTGGTGACGGCGCCGCTGGCGGTGGCGAAGTTCCGCAAGCGCACCTGAGCGGGCGTGCCCGCTCAGACCAGGGCGGTGGCCTCCTCGACGGTGAGGCGGCCGCCTTCGGTCCGCCCGCGCTCGTACCTCTCGGGGGTCAGCAGGGCCCGGGCGGATTCCTCCGCCTGCCCGCGGGTCTCCCGCTCCAGCGCTGCGGCATGGTGCCCGTCGGGGATGAGGGCGTCGTACGCGCCGAGCAGCCGGGCGGCCCGCTCCGCACCGTCCCTGCCGCCGAGGGCCGCGTGGCCGCGGGCGCCGTTGAGCAGCTGGACCACCGGCATGGTGGGGGCGACGATCCGGGTGAGCGGGTCCTGGCACTTGACCAGGGCCTCGCGGATGTTGCGCAGCCCCTCCTCGGGTCGCCCGTCGAGGATGTCCAGCCAGCCGAGCAGGCTCCGCAGCACCCCTTCGAAGATCTCGGGCGGCTGGTGACGGAACTCCGCCAGCAGCTGGTCGAGATGACCGCGGGCCTCGTCCGTGCGGCCGGTGCGGCCGAGCCGGACGGCGAGCTGCAGATGGGCGAAGGTGGTGGCGTCCTGCCCGGAGTGCCGGCTCTCGGCCAGCGCCTCGCGGAGCATCCGCTCGCCGGTCTCGTCCTCTCCCGCCTCGATGAGGGCCCCGCCCAGCCGGGTCCGCAGCAGCGGCACCTGGCCGAGCGCGCCGAGCCGCTGGGCGTAGCGGATCGCCTCCCGGAAGTCCTCGGCCGCGGCCCGGTACTCGCCGCGCCGCTCCCGCGCCTCGCCACGGGAGGAGAGCGCCTCGGCCACGCCCCACATGTCGCCGAGCCGGACGAAGATCTCCAGGCTCTCGTCGGCGTCCTGCCGGACCACCCGCTGCTTGCCGGCGTGTTCCGCCATCAGCCGGGCGCGGAACTGCAGGACGAAGGCGAGCTCCCAGACGTAGCCGTAGGCGCGGCAGCCGTCCACCGCGCCGTCGACGGTGGTCCGCAGCTGCTCGAACTCGCCGGTCAGCACCACGGCGTAGTACCACATGAAGCCCGGGAAGCGGCAGGTCTGCGGCTGCCCGGCGCGGTAGGCCGAGACCATGCCCCGCAGTCCCTCCCGCATGGCGGGGCTGCCGGCGTCGCCGAGGTTGCCCTCCATGTTGGCGAGGGTGAGCAGCCGCACCCCTCGGCGGGCCTCCTGGAGGAGCTGGGGAGGCATCGGCGGTGGGGCTTCGACGGGATGGTCGAAGAGGTCGGGCGCCGGCTCGACGGGGGTCCGGAACGGGTCGGGGCCCAGCTCGGCGGCGGCCGCCGACCAGAAGCGGGCGTCGGTGCGGTGGTCACGCAGCTGCCAGAACCAGCCCAGGGAGAGCACCAGGCAGAGGGCCTCGTGCTCGTCGCGGGCGGCGATCGCCCGGCGGAGCGCGATCCGCAGGTTGTCGTGCTCCTGCTCCAGCCGTTCCAGCCAGCGGCGCTGGTCCGGGCCGCGGAGCAACGGGTCGGCGGTGCGGGCCAGTTCCCGGAAGTGCACCAGGTGCCGGTGCTCGGCCACGGCCCGTTCGGCCGCCTCGTCGAGCCGGGCGGCGGCGTACTCGGCGACGGTCTCCAGCAGCCGGTAGCGCATCCCGTCGCCGTCGGCCGACGGCTCCGCCACGAGAAGCGACTTGTCGACCAGGGAGCCGAGCAGGGCGGCGATGTCCCGGACGTCGAGCGACGGTGCGGCGGGGGCGACGGGGGTGGGGAGTCGGGGGAGCTCCGGGGACGGGGACGGCCCGGGTCTCCCGTCGCCGCAGACCTCTTCCGCGGCCGGCAGGTCGCAGCCGCCCGCGAAGACCGACAGGCGGCGCAGGACGGCCCGTTCGTCGTCGTCGAGGAGGTCCCAGGACCAGTCGACGACGGCGCGCAGGGTCTGCTGCCGGGGCAGAACGGTACGGCTGCCGCTGGTCAGAAGGCGGAAGCGGTCGTCCAGACGGTCGGCGAGCTGGCGTGGGGTGAGCAGTCTGAGCCGCGCCGCGGCGAGTTCCACGGCGAGCGGCAGCCCGTCCAGTCGGCGGCAGATCTCGGCGCAGGCCTCGGGGTCGTCCTCGGTGCGGAATCCGGGGCGGGCCGCCGCGCCGCGGTCGGCGAGCAACCGCAGCGCGACCGGGTCGGGCAGCGGCTCCACGGACCGGACCAGTTCGCCGGGCACGCCGAGCGGTTCCCGGCTGGTGGCGAGCACGGTGACGTCGGGGCAGCTGACGAGGAGGAATTCGGCCAGTGCGGCGGCGGCGCCGATCACATGCTCGCAGTTGTCGAGGACGAGCAGCATCCGGCGCCGCGCACAGTGCTCGGCGAGCCGGGGCAGCGGGTCGGCCGCGCTGGGGTCGGTGGCCGCGCGCAGTTCGGCGGCGCTGCCGCGGAGCACCGTCTCCCGCCCGCCGAGCGTGGTGAGCACGGTCTCCGGGACGGTCTGCGGGTCCTCCACGGGGGCCAGTTCGGCGAACCAGACGCCGTCCGGCCAGTGGTCGGCCACGGCTTCCGCGGCCTCCTGGGAGAGCCGGGTCTTCCCGGCCCCGCCGGGGCCCAGCAGGGTGACGAGCCGGGCGGCGGCAAGATCGCCGCGCAGGGTGTCGAGATCGCTCTCCCGGCCGACGAAACTGGTCAGCCGGGCCCGCATGTTGCCCGGCCGGGCGGTGGCGGCGCGCGGGCCGGGTCTCCGCTCGCCGCTGGACTCCGGGGTTTCGCCGCTGGGCTCCGGTGCTCCGCCGCTGGACTCCGGCGCTCCGCCGCTGGACTCCGGTGCTCCGCCGCTGGACTCCGGGCCTTCGCCGCTGGGCTTCCCCGCTCGGGGCCGCGCCTGATGGTCCCCCTCCGCCGACGGCTGCGCCTCGCCCGGCCGGTCCGGACGGGCGGTGTCCGACGGAGGGGCGGGCGTGCGCGGTGCGCCTTCGAACGGAGCGGCGTACGGCGCGGCGCCCGACGCAGGGACATGCCGTGCGGCGTCCGCCGGCGGGACGCGCCGTGCGGCATCCGACGGAGCGCGGGAGTCGTCGTCCGGCGGGGCGACCGGCCCCCCGGCGCCCGGTGCTGCGGGCCGGCCGGACCGCGGGGCACCGGCGCCGACGGCCTCCGGCGGGAGCCGGTCGCTGAGCAACTCGGCGTGCAGGGAGCGCAGTCCGGTGCTGGGGTCGGTGCCGAGGCGGTCGGCGATCGTCCGGCGGACCTCCTCGTAGGCCGCCAGGGCGTCGGCGCGGCGGCCGGTGTCGCGCAGGGCGCGGATGCGCAGCGCCTGGAGGGGTTCGTTCAGCGGGTCGGCCGCGCAGAGGGCGGTCAGTTCGGGGAGGGCCCGGTCGGCGCGGCCGAGTTCGAGGTCGGCGGCGAGGCGGGACCGGCGGGCCTCCATGCGGCGGAGCTCGGCCCGCGCCGCCGCCGCACCGGCGTCGCCGGGGAGGTCGGTGAGGGCCGGGCCCTGCCAGAGGGCGAGGGCGTCGTCGAGCAGGGCGGCCGCCCGTGCCGGGTCGCCGTCGGCCAGGGCGCGGGACCCCTCGTCCGCGAGCCGTTCGAAGCGGTACAGGTCGACGTCGTCCGGTGCGGCGCACAGCCGGTAGCCGCCCTCGGCCGAGCCGACGGCCTCGTGGCCGAGGGCCCGCCGCAGCCGTCCGACCAGGGCCTGCAGCGCCCCGGTGGCGTCGGCGGGCGGGTCCCCGTCCCAGATCTCGGCGATCAGCGCCTCCGCCGGGCGCACCCGGCCGGGGTGCCGGGCCAGCGCGGTGAGCAGGGCGCGCAGCCGCACGCCGCCGAGGACGACGGGGGAACCGTCGTCCCGGTGGGCCCGAGTGGTGCCGAGTATGGCGTAGCGCACGGGGCCATTCTCCCCGATGATCAACGACGGCCGGTCCGGGTCATGCCGGTGTGTCCGGTGTCTCCAGGGTGACCAGAACGCCCGTCTCGGAACGGTGGCCGACGGTGCCCCCGGGCTCCGTCGGCACCTCGTCCGCGAACCACTTGGGACAGGTCCGCTCCGGCCGCAGCCGGAGCTCCCCCGGCACCGGGACCAGGGTCCGCGAGCCCGGCGCGGTTTCCCGGAAACCCCTGGTCACCACGTGGATGGCGCGCACCCGGCCGGTGGTCTGCGGCACCACCTCGGGCTCCGGGCCGTGGTCGTTGACGGACAGCAGCCCGGTGAGGCGCGCCCGCGGCGGATACGGGGCCGCGACGGCTTGCGGCGGCTCGGCGGTTTGCCAGGACTCGGCGACTTGCCGGGCCTCGGCGGCTTGCGGGGACCCGACGGCTTGCGAGGGCTCGGCGGGGTACGGGGGCGGGGCCGCCCAGAGGGCGGTCAGCCCGCCGGCCCGCAGGACCGCGCCGGGTCCGTCCTCGCCGGTCAGGGGGTGGAGTACGCCCTCGACTTCGCTGTAGCAGTCGTCCCAGAGGCCGGGCGTCAGATCGTCCGGGGACTCCAGCTGCACGATCCACGCGACCTCGTCGCCGACGGAGAACGGGGTGCCGCAGCACTCCATCTCCCAGGAGGGGTAGTGGATTTTCCAGATCGCCATGGGTTCAGCCTGCCCGCAACACCGGGCCGGGCGCGCCGGGTTTTCCTACGACGATCATCCAGTGGGCCCACCGGGTACGGCAGTTGGCGGAGGTGGCCCGGCCCACAGCCGGCCGGCGGCCGGGCGCGGAGGCGGCGCAGCGGCGGGCGCAGAGACGGGCGACCGGCCGTGGGGCGGGGAACCGGCCGAGGCGGCGGCCCGGTACGGGGCGAATCGCCTCCTCCCCACCGCGGGGCCGGCGTCCCCCTCCCCGCCCCGGGCCGAACGGACGCCGGGCCCGGTGTCGGGCCGAACGACGCCGGGCCCGGTGCCGGGGCGTGTCCCAACGGTGGACTCCGGCGCAGGTCGAGGCTCCACGAGGGGGGAGGCGGTCCGGACGGGCCGCGCGGGTAGGGTCATCGGCGTTGACGTCGGAGGATTCGGCCGGAAGCCGCTGTGGCACGCACCACCGCGACCGGCCGCGGTCCGCCGGTACGGACGGGGTCTGCCACGGGCACGACGGCCGGTGGGCGGTCGCCGGGGGCGCCGCGGCCCGGCGTCACGGCCAGCAGACGGAACTCCTTCCCGGAAGATTGAGGAGGCTATGACAACCGCCATCGCCCGCAGTGACCGCCGCGTCAGCCCCGTGTTCCTGGCTCTTGTCGCGATCATGGGCGTCTCCGCCTGGGCGGTGTGGACGAACTTCTCGACGAGCAAGGGCTTCGCCGTCTTCCTGTTCGTCGTCTCCGGCTGGATCGTCTCGCTCTGTCTGCACGAGTACGCCCATGCGCGGACCGCCCTGCACGGCGGTGACATCTCGATCGGCGCCAAGGGCTACCTCACCCTCAACCCGCTCAAGTACACGCACGCCCTGCTGAGCATCGTGCTGCCCGTCGTCTTCGTGATCATGGGTGGGATCGGTCTGCCGGGCGGGGCGGTGTTCATCGAGCGGGGCCGGATCAAGGGCCGGGTGCGGCACAGTCTGATCTCCGCGGCCGGACCGCTCACCAACGTGGCCGTCGCCGTCGCCCTGACCGCGCCGTTCTGGCTCGGCACCGTGGACGGGGTGCCGGCGGTGTTCCGGTACGCCCTGGCCTTCCTGGCGCTGCTCCAGGTCACCGCGGCCATTCTGAACTTCCTGCCGGTCCCGGGGCTGGACGGCTACGGCGTGATCGAACCCTGGCTGTCCGCGGGCGTGCGGCGGCAGGTGGAGCCGTTCGCGCCGTTCGGTCTGATCGCGGTGTTCGGCGTGCTGTGGATCCCGGAGGTCAACCAGCTGTTCTTCTCCGCGGTGGACGCGATTCTGCACGCCCTCGGCGTCAACGGCTGGGACACCTACTGGGGCCAGGAGTACTTCCGGTTCTGGGAGGGCGAACCGGAGTCCCCGCTCAGCCTCTGACGGAGGCACCCGGTGACAGGCACGGTGACAGACACAGCCGGCGACGGGCTCAGTCTGTGTGACGGACCGGGCCGGTCACGGGCTCAGCCAGTGACGGACCCGTTCCGCTCCTGGGCGGCCCGGTCCGCCCGGGCCTTGCGCACGTAGAACCAGGCCATGTTCGACGAGACGCCCGCCATCATGATCCAGACGATGCCGAGCAGGCTGCCCTGCGTGAAGGACACGACCGCGGCGGCGAGGGCGAGCACGCAGACGATGAGGGCGTAGATGGCGAGGCGGGGCATGGGGTCGGCTTTCTCTGACGGAATGCGGTCCGGTGCCGTGACCGGGCGGCGCGCCGCTCGCGGCGCTCACCCGGGCCTTCGGCCGGGAGCTGCCCCGGGCACGGCACCAGCCATTGTCCCCCACGCCCCACGGCTGTCCCGCACGGGTCGCTGCCGCGGCTGACGCCGCCGGCCGTGCACGCCGGATCGCCACCCCTGGGGAACGGCTCGCGGACGAGGAGCCGGCGGGCCCGGGGAGCGGCGCGGACGGGGGCCGGCAGGCCCCGGAGCCACCGGCACGGAGACCCGCCGCCGGGCTCACCGAAGCCGCCGAGGCAACCGGAACAGCCGGCCCCACCGGCCCCGGGAGCCCCCAAAACCACCCCGCTCCAGCCGTCGGTGCAGCACTACACGTCGGTGCAGCTCTACACGTCGGTGACGCGCAGCCCCGCGTGGGCCTTGTAGCGGCGGTTCACCGAGATCAGGTTGGCGACCAGCGACTCGACCTGGTGGGCGTTGCGCAGCCGGCCCGCGAAGACCCCCCGCATCCCGGCGATCCGGCCCGCCAGCGCCTGGACGATGTCGGTGTCCGCGCGGACCTCGCCGAGCACCATCACATCGGTGTCGATCTCGTCGATCTCCGGGTCCTGGAGCAGCACCGCGGACAGGTGGTGGAAGGCGGCGGTGACCCGGGACTCGGGGAGCAGCGCGGCGGCCTGCTCGGCGGCGCTGCCCTCCTCGGGCTTCAGCGCGTAGGCGCCCTTCTTGTCGAAGCCGAGCGGGTTGACGCAGTCGACGACGAGCTTGCCCGCGAGCTCCTCGCGCAGCGACTCCAGCGTCTTGGCGTGGCCGTCCCAGGGCACCGCGACGATCACGATGTCGCTGCGGCGCGCGCACTCGGCGTTGTCGGCGCCCTCGATGCCGAGGCCGAGCTCCGTCGCGGCGGTCTGCGCCCGCTCGGCTGCCCGCGAGCCGATGATCACCTTCTGGCCGGCCCGGGCGAGCCGGTAGGCGAGACCGCGTCCCTGGTCGCCGGTGCCGCCGAGCACACCGACCACGAGGCCCGACACGTCCGGGAGGTCCCAGGGGTCCTTCGCGGGGGCTTTCTTCGCAGCGTCTGGAGTAGTCATACCGCGATCCTGCCAGCTCAGACGGGGGGTCTCCACGCGGCTCCGGGCCTCAATGTGCGCCGGGCACGGTGCGATACGTCACTCCGCGCCCGCGCCCGTCCCACCGCGGCGTCACCGCTTCACCGAGCCCGCGCCCCGTCCCACCGCCGCACCCCGCCGCGTCACCGCGTCACCGCCCCCGGCCCCTCCCCCGGTCCTCACTTCACCCCGCCGTCGGTGAGACCGGTGCGCCAGTAGCGCTGGAGCACCCCCATCAGCACCATCAGCGGGAGCACGGAGAGGAAGGCGCCGCCGACCGTGTACTGGTAGAGCTCCGGCTGCCGGTCGGCGTAGCCCTGCCAGCCGGTGAGGCCGAGCTGCACCGGGTAGAGGGCGGAGTCCGAGAGCATCACCAGCGGCAGGAAGAAGTTCGTCCAGACATGCACGAACTGGAAGAGGAAGACGGTGACGAGCGCGGGCGTCATCAGCCGCAGCGCGAGCCGGGTGAAGATCCGCAGCTCGCCCGCCCCGTCGATCCGGGCGGCCTCCAGCAGCGCGTCCGGGACGGCCGCGGCGGCGTAGATCCGGCAGAGGTACACCCCGAAGGGGCTGACGGTGCTCGGGATCAGCACCGCCGCATAGGTGTTGGCCAGGCCCAGCTCGCTGAAGAGCAGATACAGCGGCAGGGCGAGGGCGGTGCCGGGGATGAGCACCCCGGCGAGGACGACGTTGAAGACGGCCTCCCGCCCGGGGAAGGGGAACTTCGCCAGGGCGTAGCCCGCCGCGGCGGAGAACGCGGTCGCGGCGACGGCTCCGGCACCCGCGTACAGCAGGCTGTTGCCGAACCAGCGGACGTAGATGCCGTGGTCGTGGCTGAGCACCGCGCCGAGCCGGCGCAGCGGGTGCGGGTGGGCGAACCAGAAGCCGAAGCTGCCGAAGAGGTCCTCGCTGCTCTTGGTCGAGGACACCACGAGCCAGTACACGGGGAGCAGGAAGTAGACGGCGGCGACGGCGAGCAGCGCGGCGGTGATCACGCGGTACCGCAGGGGCGGTACGGAGGGCCCGCGCGGCCGGCCCGCCGGGGTCGCGCCGGTGGCACCGGCCGGCCGGGTGGGGTCGGGGGCCCGGTCCTCGGAGAGCAGGGTCACCGTCCGTCCCTCCCCCGCCGTCCGACGAACCGCAGGAAGCCGAAGGACAGGACGCAGGCGACCAGCGCGAGCAGCACGGCCTCGGCCGCCGCGGCGTGCTGGTTGTTGCTGGTGAACGCCTCGTTGTAGGCATGCAGGTTGGGGGTGTAGCCGGAGTCGATGGTGTGGGTGAGCGGGCGCAGCACCATGGGTTCCGCGAAGAGCTGGAGCGTGCCGATGATGCTGAAGACGGCGGTGAGGACCAGCGCGGGCCGGATCAGGGGCAGTTTGACGTGCCGGACGACCTGCCAGGCGGTGGCGCCGTCGATCCGCGCCGCCTCGTACAGCTCGGTCGGCACGGCCTTCAGCTGGGCGATCAGGACGAGCATGTTGTAGCCGGTGAACTGCCAGGTGACGATGTTGGCGATGGACCACAGGACGGTGCCGGAGGACAGGAAGTCCAGGTCCCAGCCGACGCCCCGGGCCAGTTCGACGAACGGGCTGATGCCGGGCACGTAGAGGAAGCCCCAGAGGATCGAGGCGATCACCCCGGGCACGCCGTAGGGCAGGAAGATCGCGGTGCGGAAGAAGCCGACCCAGCGGGCGGAGGCGGCCTCCAGCAGCAGGGCGAGCGCGGTGGCGAGCCCGATCATCAGCGGGATCTGCACGGCGCCGAAGAGCAGCACCCGGCCGAATCCGGCCAGGAATCCGTCGTTCCGCAGGGCCTGGAGGTAGTTGTCGAGTCCGGCGAAGACCTCCTGCGGGCCGCCGCCGAGGCCGAGCGGTCCGGACCGTTCGGTCCGCAGCAGGCTCTCGTACAGCGCGTAGCCGATGGGGGCGAGGAAGCAGAGCAGGAAGAGGGCGAGGAAGGGCAGCAGGAAGCCGGCCGCGGCACGGGCGTTGCGTGCCTCGCCGCGGGTGAGGGCCCTCACCCGTTCTCCACCTTCAGGCCCTTGTCCTTCAGGTCGGCGAGGGTCTGCCGCTGGACCGTGGTGAGCACGGACCGGAACGAGCCGCGGTCGTCCAGCGCCGCGGTGAAGGCGTCGCCGAGCCGCTGGTAGAGGGTGTCGACGGCCGGGCCCCACTGCCAGCTGGTGTCCACGGCCCGGCCCGCGGCGGCGAACACCTCGCTGTAGTTCTGTCCGCCGAAGAAAGCACGCTGGCCCTCCAGATCGGCGCCGGTCCAGCCGCGGGTGGCGCTGGGCCAGCCGTACCCGCCGGCGATCAGGAGCTTCATGGACGCGGGGTCGGTGTTGAGCCAGACCGCGAAGTCCATGGCGTCCTGCGGGTACGCGGTGGCCTTGAAGACGGAGGTGGTGGAGCCTCCCCAGTTCGCGGAGGCGTGCCCGCCCTTCTTCCACTGCGGCAGCGGCGCGACCCGCCACTTCCCGGCGGTGTCCGGCGCGTTGCCCACCAGCAGCGCGTCGCCCCAGCTGGCGCCGAGCCAGGAGGCCATGGCGCCGGTCTGGATGTCCTTGTACCAGGCGTTCTGCCGGTCCGGGATGGTCCTGACCAGCTTCTGCCGGACCAGCGACTCCCAGTAGTCGGCGACGCGCCGGGTCGGCTCGTCGTCGATGTGCACCGCCCAGGTGTCGTCCCGGGTGCGGAACCAGCGGGCGCCGGCCTGCCAGGCGTACCCGGCGAAGCGGTTGCCGTTGGTCGGGGCGAACGTCTCGATCCACGCGCCCTTCTTCCGGACGGCCTTGGCCGCCCGCTCGTAGTCGTCCCAGGTCTCCGGGGTCTCGACGTCCCACCGGTCGAAGAGGTCGCGGCGGAGGTAGAGCCCCATCGGCCCGGACGCCTGCGGGATGGCGAACACCCCGCCGCCGAACACGCTCTGCTGCCACTGCCAGCCCTCGAACCGGCGGCGGACGCGGGCGGCGCCGTACGGGCCGAGGTCCAGCAGCGCGTCGTCGAGCAGGAAGCTGGGCACCACCGGGTACTCGATCTGGGCGAGGTCGGGCGGGTTGCCCGCCTTCACGGCGGCGTGCATCTTCGCGTACTGGGCGCCGTTGACGGCCGAGACCTTCTCCAGCGCGATGCGCACCTCGGGGTGGGTGCGGTTCCACAGGGCGACGGGCTTCTCGATGCCGGGCACCCAGGACCAGAAGGTCAGCGTGATCTTCTCGCCCTTGCGGCGGGCGGCGGGCTTCTCCCCGCCGCCGTCGGATCCGCCGCAGCCGGCGAGGGCGATGCCCGCCGCGGTCGCGGCGGCGCCGCCGAGGACCGCGCGGCGGTCCGGGCCATTCGAGCTCATGACAGCTCCTCCACGGGGATGCGGCGGAAGGTGATGGTGGTGTAGGCGCTGAAGTCGCCCGTCTCGTAGAGCAGTCCGACGCATCCGTCGTCGCAGCGGACGAGGTCGGAGTAGGCGGCGGGGAGTCCGTCCACGGTGTGCACGGGCCGCCAGGTCAGGCCGCGGTCGCGGCTGGCCCGCAGGGTCATCAGGGCGCGGAAGCCCGGGTCGGCGGGCCCGGAGTAGAGCAGGACGTCCGGCTCGCCGAGGTGCAGCACGCTGCCCTGGACCACGGGGCCGGTGAGTCCGGCCTGCGGGCGCAGCGGCTTCTCCAGGCTCGCGCCGCCGTCCCGGGAGTACCCGTCGGCCCGGGTGCCGGGGGCCGGGGAGTCGTTGCGGCTGTTGATGTAGAGCCGTCCGTCGGGGAGTTCGGCGGCGGTCGTCTCGTTGGCGTTGATGCAGCCGTTGGGGTTGCTGTCGGTCCAGCCGATCCGCCAGCTCTCCCCGCCGTCGTCGCTGAGCAGCCCGTGGCTGCCGTCGTACCTGCCCTCGGCGCCGGTGTCGGAACCGGTGGGCGCGGCCGAGTGGTTGGCGGGCACGACGACGCGTCCGGCGTGGGCGCCTCTGTGTAACCGGACGGCGTGGCCGGGGGCCGTGGCGTACCAGCGCCAGCCGGCCTTCTTGACGGACTTCGTGATCTCCCGGGCGGTGCTCCAGGTCTCGCCGTGGTCGTCGCTGTGCTGCACCCAGACGCGGCGGCCTTCTGCCGCGGGGACCTCGCCCCGCCGGATCCGCTGCTCGGTGGCGTCGGCGGCGTTGCGCACGTGGACGAGGAGGACCCGCCCGTCGTCGAGGACCACGGGGGCCGGGTTGCCGGCCGTGCCGTCACCGTTCTCCGCGACCACCCGCAGCGGCCCCCAGCCGCGGCCGCCGTCGGTGGAGCGCCGGAGGACGACATCGATGTCACCGACGTCGTCGCGGGAGTCGATACGCCCTTCCGCGAAGGCCAGCAGGGCCCCGTCGGCCGCGCGGACGACGGCCGGGATCCGGAAACTCGCGTACCCCTCGGTCCCGGCCCGGAAGGGGACGGACACCTCGTAGGCGGCCCCGCCGACTGCCATCCGTCCTCCTGATGCTCCGTTGCATCCGAGTACCCGGCATCCGAGTGCCAACGACCGGACGTAGGACGTCCTCTGTCCTGCGGTGACCATAGGGAGGGCCCAAGGGGCCGTCAAGGCACGCGACATGGTCCGTCATCCGAACGGCCAGCACTGCTCCGGCCCGTGGAACGGCGGGTGAACACCGGCCGACGAACTCCCCTGGCGGCTGTATGGCGATAGGGAGATCACCCCTGGATCCGGGTCCCGCCGGGACCCGTGGGGCGTGGGCCCGGGGCGCGCGCGCCGCGGGCCGGCCGGTCCCGCCCCCGGCCCGGCACCTCCGGCCACCCGTTCGGGTGAATGGCCGACGACCCGGCACAGATCCGGTACCCGTACGGCAGGATCCGCGGCCATGGATGCCGTACGAGTCGCACTGCTGCGCGAAGTTCTCGCCGGAACCGAGTGGCTGGCGGCCACCCGGCAGTTCGCCGGAGCCCTGCGGACCTCCGTGGCGCCGCACGGCGGCGGACTGCTGCTGGTGGGCAGCGAGAGCTACGAGCCGTGGCACCTCGCCGCGCACCTCGACGACGAGGCGGCCTGGTCCGGGCTCCCGGAGCTCTCCCCTACGCTCGTGCGCCACCGGGTGCGCCCCGGGGAGCCGCCGCACCTGGCCGTCGGGCTGGGCCGGATCGAGGCGGCGCGGCGCGGGGAGACCCTGCTCGTCGCGGCGCCGGACACCCCGGGTGAGGGGCTGCTGGAGCGGGTGCACGACGCACGGCGGGGCGGGGCGACGGTGCTGACGCTGGGCGGCGGGGGCCGGGAGCTGCACGCCCTGGCGCACGAGGCCCTGGAGGTGCCCGAGGCGGACGGGACCACGGGCGGCACCGGGGACGACGGGGAGATCGGCTTCGACACCGTGCAGCACCTCGTCAGCGCGGCGGCCGGGGAGAACAGCCTGCCCTCGCCGCGCGGCCGGCGCCCCTTCCGGGACCGCCTCTCCCGGATCGCCGAGCAACTGCTGACACCGCCGCCGGCCCGCTGGTGAAGCCCTCGGCCCGCTGGTAAATCGGTTGTCCGAGCTCGGTCAACCGGCCGATGATGATCGGTTGTGGCTGCTCTCCTCCCCGACCTGGCGCCCTGGCGCTCGTCCCGTGACTTCCGACTGATGTGGTGTGCCGGACTGGTGACGGTCTTCGGCAGTTCGCTGACCACGGTCGCTCTACCGCTTCAGATCAAGGAGCTCACCGGCTCGACCCTCGCGGTCGGCGCGATCGGGGTGGTGCAGCTCGTCCCCCTGATCGTCTTCGGGCTGTACGGCGGCGCGCTGGCCGACGCCCTCGACCGGCGCCGGGTGATCCTGTGGACCGAGGTCGCGCTCGGCCTGCTCTCCCTGCTCCTGCTGGCCAACACGGTGCTGCCGGACCCCGCGGTCTGGCCCCTGTACGCGGTGGCCGGGCTGACCAGTGCGCTGACGGGGCTGCAGCGTCCGGCGCTGGAGGCACTGGCGGCGCGCGTCGTCCCGCACGACCAGATCCCGGCCGCGGCGGCGCTCACCGCGCTGCGCTGGCAGCTGGGCGCCGTCGCGGGCCCGGCGCTGGCGGGCGTCGTCATCACCGTCGCCGGACTGGAGTGGGCCTACCTGCTCGACGCCGTGTCGTTCGCGGTCTCGATCGCCCTCAGCTTCGGGCTCGCGCCCGCGCCCGCGGCCCACGACGCGGACCGGGTGTCGCTGCGCGGCATCGCACGGGGCGCCCAGTACGCCTGGAGCCGCAAGGACCTGCTCGGCACCTATGTGGTCGACATCGCGGCGACGTTCTTCGCCTTCTCGATGGCGGTCTACCCGTTCCTGGCGGACGCGCTGGACGTCCCCTGGGCGCTCGGTCTGATGTACGCGGCGCTGCCCGCCGGCTCCCTGCTGGTCAGCCTGACCAGCGGCTGGACCTCACGGGTCCACCGGCACGGCCGGGCCGTGGTGCTCGCGGCCATCGGCTGCGGCCTGGCGATGGCCCTGGCGGGCCTGACCGACAGCATCTGGCTGGTCCTGCTCGGCCTCATGGCCGCCGGTGCCTGCGACGCGGTGAGCGGGATCTTCCGCCGGGCGATCTGGAACCAGACCGTCCCGCCGGAGCTGCGCGGGCGGCTCGCCGGGATCGAGCTGGTGACGTACGCGGGCGGACCGCACCTCGGGCAGCTGCGGGCGGGCGGCATGGCCGCCGTGACCGGGGTGCAGGCCGCGGTCTGGGGAGGCGGCCTGCTGTGCGTCGCGACGGTCGGACTGCTGGCCCTCGCCCTGCCACGGCTGATGACCTACGACGTCCGGACGGACGAGCACGCGGTACGGGTGCGGGAGCAGCGGCGGCTGGAGCAGGAGGAGCAGGAGCAGAAGGCGGCCTGAGGGCGGCGTGCCCCGGTTCCCCGGCCGGAACCAGAGGCCGGGAAACCCGGCCGGACGGGCGAGTGAGCGGCCGACCGGGGCGACGGGAAGCGGTTGAGCGGCCTCCCGGGGCGCCGGCGGCACCGGGCACCCGTCGACCGGCGCCGCCGCGGACCCGGCGCACCCGACCAGCCGCCGGCCCGGAGCACGGGGCCGACCGCCGGCCCGGAGATCAAGAGGGCCCGGGGGCCCGCGGGGCCGGCCGCCCCGGGAATCAGCCCTCCGCGTCCGGGCTCGGCTTGTCGTGCCAGCGGGGGTCGTTCTCCCACTCCCGGTTCCGTTCCGCCGCCGTCTCCATGGCGCGCTCCGCGTCGCTCCTGGTGGGGTAGGGCCCGAGCCGGTCCTCGGCGGGGCACTCCGGCCCCTCCTCGACCTTCTTGTGCTGGAGGCAGTAGAACCACTCGCCGGGCTTGCCGGCCCTCTTCTTCTTGAACAGCGCCATGGGGGGCTCCTCTCTCTCGCGCCATGTTTCCCGATGCGGCCTCGATACACTCGCTGGCATGTCCAGCCAGTCACTTCTCGCCCCGGGGACCCTGTCCCCCGTCCGCTCCGTCCCCGCCTCGATCCCGCGCCCCGAGTACGTCGGGAAGGACGCCCCGACCCCGTACACCGGGCCCGAGGTGCAGGACGCCGACACCATCGAGCGCATGCGCATCGCCGGGCGGATCGCCGCACAGGCGATGGAGGCGGCGGCCGAGCTCATCGCGCCGGGCGTCACCACCGACGAACTGGACCGGGTCGCCCACGAGTTCATGTGCGACCACGGGGCGTACCCCTCGACGCTGGGCTACCGCCGCTTCCCGAAGTCGCTGTGCTCCTCGGTCAACGAGGTCATCTGCCACGGCATCCCGGATTCCACCGTGCTGCGCGACGGCGACATCGTGAACCTGGACGTCACCGCCTACATCAACGGGGTGCACGGCGACAACAACGCCACGTACCTGTGCGGGGACGTCGACGAGGAGTCGCGGCTGCTGGTGGAGCGGACCCGGGAGTCCCTGAACCGCGCGATCAAGGCCGTCAAGCCGGGTCGCCAGATCAACATCATCGGCCGGGTCATCGAGTCCTACGCGAAGCGGTTCGGCTACGGCGTGGTCCGGGACTTCACCGGGCACGGCATCAATTCCTCCTTCCACTCCGGGCTGATCATTCCGCACTACGACAGCCCGCACGCGACCACCGTGATCCAGCCCGGGATGACCTTCACCATCGAGCCCATGCTGACCCTGGGCACCCACGAGTACGACATGTGGGAGGACGGCTGGACGGTCGTGACGAAGGACCGCAGGCGAACGGCGCAGTTCGAGCACACCCTCGTGGTGACGGACACGGGTGCGGAGATCCTGACCCTGCCGTAGAGTTTTGCCGACGGCATGTCGGGAAGGCATTGACTTAGGTAACCCTAAGTCGGAAGAATCATAGACGGTCGGCCGCGCGGGCGCAGACAGCGCCCGCGGTGGCGTTCTTCCCCTCTCCCGTCCCCTCGGCCCCGGAGGCCCGCCTTGGACGCACCCGGCGCGACACCGTTCTCCACGCTCATCCGCACCGCCTCGCACGAGCAGCACACCGAGGCGGAGAACTCGACGTTCATGAGCGACATGCTCGGCGGGAAGCTCGGCGTGGCGGCCTACACCCGCTACACCGAGCAGCTCTGGTTCGTGTACCGCGCCCTGGAGGACGCGGTGGAACGGCTCGCGGACGACCCCACGGCCGGCCCGTTCGTCCGCCGGCACGAGCTGCTGCGGGGCTCGGCCCTGGAGCGCGACCTCACCCATCTGCACGGCGGTCCGGGGTGGCGCGCGACCACGCGGCCACTCCCCGCCACCGCGGCGTACGCGGCCCGGATCACCGAGGTCGCACGGAGCTGGCCGGCGGGCTACGTGGCCCACCACTACACCCGCTACCTGGGCGACCTCTCCGGCGGCCAGATCATCCGCTCCACCGCGGAGAAGACCTGGGGCTTCGCCCGCAAGGGCGACGGTGTCCGCTTCTACGTCTTCACCGGCATCGACAACCCGGCCGCCTTCAAGCGGGAGTACCGCACCCTGCTGGACGCCCTCCCGGTCGACGACCTGGAGAAGCAGCGGGTGGTGGAGGAGTGCAAGCGCGCCTTCGCCCTGAACACGGCGGTCTTCCGCGACCTGGGGGCCACCTGCGGGCGGGACCGGGGGCCGCTCAGCGCCTAGCTCCTTTCCGGTGGGCTTCGACCGTGACCGAGTTCGATCCACACGTGGCCCGCAACTGTCCTGGAACAAGTCAAGTCGTTCTGGGCGCTGCGCGCGTCGGCCAACGAATACAAGAGTTCCGGACGGAATGAAGCCGTCCCGGTCCCAACACCCCAAGCGCGATGTACACCTTGATCACGATCAGTGGCAGATCAGGGGGGAAGACCTCGCGTTCGTCAACGCGCCGCCACCGGAGGGACTAGTGCCCAAACGCCCTTTCATGCCGATCACCGCTGCCTTACTTGTCCCGGCGCTGCTGACCGGATGCGAGAACGGTGACAGTCCAGCCAGGTCCGAGCGGAAGACCGTTGACGCGTACATCTCCGCCCTCAACTCTCGTGATGCGCCCGCTCTGTTGAAACTGGATGGCGCGGAAGGCCGTGAGGCCACCGAGCAGGTTCAGGAGATCATTACGCAAAAGGGAGGCAAGGGCCTCAGGGTCCAGAACGTTCGCATCGTTCACGACTTCGGCCCGGACGTCGCCTCGGCCCGCATCATCGCCAAGGACAGCAAAGGCAACGAATACCGAGAGAGGCTGACGCTCACACGCGACGACGAGGGCGCATCGTGGCACGTCACGCTGGTGGAAGCCCCGCAACACAGCACCGGGAAGCCGACATCGGGCACGTCACGCCCGTAGGGGCACCTCAGGACTGAACACGGAGCAGGACACAGGACCCGAGGGCAGGCTGCCCGGCGTCAAGACCGGGCAGCCTGCGGTTCCCCGAGCCGTGAGGGCGGGTGACAGCCGAACCTGCTGCCGGGGTGGCCGACCTGACCATGGTCCCCACACTGGAAGGGCCACTGGGCCGCCAGCGATCCGGAATGCGTTCTCCCGCCGGTCAAGACCGAGGGCATCAGAGGCAGCATCGGACGTCAGGGGGAAGCGGAGGACGGGAATCGCTCCGGCGGGCCCTCACCCCTCGCGGCACACCGTGGAGCACGGCATTGGTCGCGAGCTCGGAGACGCAGAGCTTTAGCTGCCGGGAGCCCCGGGGGGCGCACACCGCCGCTCCCTCCCGCGCCGGCCCGATCCGTGGGGTATGAATCCAGCCCTTTCCGCGGGGTCCGGGGGCCGTGGCGGCGTCCGGATCTCTTCGTACTGATCCGCGATCGCCATGACCATTCCGCACGGCCGCCGGGGCCTGTCCGGGCGGGCCCGAGGCGGCCGGGGTGGCGGGGCGCGGCCTGGGGTGGGCGCCGCCGGGGCACGTGGTGACCTGCGCCGCGCCCGCCGGGTGAGCCGTTTTCCGGCGAACACTCGTGCCCCGGACGGCGTCCGCGTTCGATCGTCAACCACGGCAAACGAGCCGTGGCGGGAAAAGTGAACCTCAGGGGTATCGAACAGCAAAAATTCGCAAACCTCGGCGGACGCACACCTGTTTGACATACCGTCTCAGCACCTTGCGCGCCGCCCACTTGGGGAAGTGGCTGGTGCGCCTTTTCGGTCGTGAGGTACCAGGGGGGTCCATGCGGCGCGGTGGTATGTCCTATTCCGGATCGGTCAGGCCGGTATCAGAGCGCAAGAGTCTGTCGGGCGGAAGCAGTGAGAAGTCGCCCTGGTATCTGCCCGTGGCGCTGGCCACGGACACGCTGGGCATCGTCGTGCCCGTGTGCACGGTGTTCGCCGTCACGCGCCAGCCCCATCCGGTGCTGGCCGCCCTCGGCGCGGCGGCCGTCTGGCTGGGCGTGCGGGCGACTCACCGCCGCTACGCCGTCCAGGCGCTGGGCGAGTCCCGCGGCGTTCTGCCCGTCCTCCACGACTGGTTGACGCTGCTGGGGCTGCTCGCGGTTGCGCGGATCGCCGCCGGGGAGAGTTCCGAACCGGCGGTGGCGCTGCTGGCGCTGTCCGCCGCCCCGCTGGTCACCGTCGTCTGCCGGAAGGCCACCCACCGGCATCTCACCGCGCTCCGGCGCGAGGCGCAGTCGGTGCACCGGGTGCTGGTCATAGGGGAACCGAGCGCGGCGGACGACGTGGTCGAGCATCTGGCCGGGCGCACCGACCACGCCTATGTGGTGACCGGGGTGATCCCGGTCGGGTCGGGCCAGCTGACCTCCGGCGTCCCGGCGCTGACCCGGCTGGGCAGCGCACAGCCGGCCACGCCCGACGAGGACTGGGTCCCGGTGCTGGACGTCGCCGAGCAACTCGGCGCCGAGCTGGTGCTGGTGGCGCCCGGCCCCCGGCTCAGCGGTGAGCGGCTGCGCCGGCTCTCCTGGGCGCTGCACGACGTGGGGCTCCCGCTCGCGGTGTCGCCCGGCCTCACCGAGGTCGCCCTGCGGCGGCTGCGGTCGGTGACCGTCGCCGGGCTGTCGCTGCTGCACATCGCCCCGCCCACCCGCCGGGGCGCGCATGTGGTGCTCAAATCGGCGCTGGACCGCGCGGGGGCGGCTCTCGGACTGTTACTGCTGGCACCGGTGTACGGGCTGCTGGCGCTGGCGGTCCGGCTGGACTCGCCCGGTCCCGTGCTCCACAAGCAGACACGGATCGGGCAGGACGGCACGCCGTTCACCATGTGGAAGTTCCGCACCATGGTGGTGGACGCGGAAGCGCGGCGGGCGGAGCTGGCGGCCGCCAACGAGCAGGACGGGCCGCTGTTCAAGATGCGGCGCGACCCGCGGGTGACCCGTACCGGGCGCTGGCTGCGGCGCAGCTCGCTGGACGAGCTGCCGCAGCTGGTCAATGTGGTGCGGGGTGAGATGTCGCTGGTCGGGCCGCGTCCCCCGCTGCCGGACGAGGTGGCCCAGTACGACGACGTCGAGCTGCGGCGGCTGACGGTGAAACCGGGGCTGACGGGGCTGTGGCAGATCAGCGGGCGCTCCGACCTCTCCTGGGACGAGACCGTGGCGCTGGATCTGCGGTACGCGGACAACTGGTCCATCGGCGGCGATCTGGATGTCATCGCCCGTACGTTCCGCGCCGTCGTCGACGGCCGCGGAGCGTACTGACGGGCGGCGCGATGCTGTCGCCGTGCCCCGCCGCCCGTCGGCGGCGGGGCCGCTCAGACCGCGCCGCCGGCGCACCAGTCGGCGTGGACCGCCGCGATCCCGTCCCGCAGGGGGATCCTCGGCTTCCAGCCGAGGGCGGCGATGCGGGAGATGTCCAGCAGCTTGCGCGGGGCGCCGTCGGGCTTGGAGGTGTCGAAGGCGATCCGGCCCTCGTAACCGGTCACCTCCCGTACAGTCTCGGCGAGTTCGCGGATGGTGAGGTCCTCGCCGCAGCCGACGTTGACCGGTTCGTCGCCGTCGTAGCCGCGGAGGAGTACCGCGCAGGCCGAGGCGAGATCGTCGACGTGCAGGAACTCGCGGCGCGGGGTGCCGCTGCCCCAGAGGACGACCTCCTCGCGCCCGTCGCGCTTCGCCTCGTGGAAGCGGCGGATGAGCGCGGGCAGGACGTGCGAGGTCTCCAGGTCGAAGTTGTCGCCGGGGCCGTAGAGGTTGGTGGGCATCGCGGAGATGTAGGAGGCGCCGTACTGGCGCCGGTAGGACTGCACCTGCACGATTCCGGCGATCTTGGCGAGGGCGTACGGCTCGTTCGTGGGCTCCAGCGGGCCGGTGAGCAGCGCCTCCTCGCGGATGGGCTGGGGCGCGAGCTTCGGGTAGATGCAGGAGGAGCCGAGGAAGAGCAGCCGGCGGGTGCCGGCGGCGTGCGCTCCGGCGATCACGCTCAGCTGGATGCGCAGATTGTCCTCGAGGAACGGCACCGGATAGGTGCTGTTGGCCATGATGCCGCCGACCTTGGCGGCGGCCAGCACGACGGCGTCCGGCCGGACGTCGCGGAGGAAGGTTTCGGTCGCCGCGGCGTCGCGGAGATCGAGGGCGTCGCGGCCACGGGTGATCACCTCGTGGCCGTCGGCGGTGAGACGGCGGGAGACCGCGGACCCGACCAGGCCGCGGTGGCCCGCCACGAATATCCGGGCCCCGTCCGGCAGCAGCGGCTCGCCGGCCGTCGCGGCGGAGGAGGGCACCGGCTCGGCCGGGGACTGCGGTCCACCGGCCCGGGCACCGGGGTCGGTGCCCCGGGAAGTCGCAGCTGTCATGGCACCGGATTGTGCCAGCGCGGATCACCCGCCAGGGAGTGAATCCCTGCATCTGATGGAAACAGCAAGATTTCGCACTATTTCGACCCGGGCCTGTCACGGCCCGGTTCTCAGGGGGGACCTCGCATGGGCAAGAGCGCACTCATCACCGGAGTGACCGGACAGGACGGCTCCTATCTCGCCGAGCTGCTGCTGTCGAAGGGTTACACGGTCCACGGCCTGGTACGCCGTTCGTCGTCGTTCAACACCGAACGGCTGGACCACATCTACCAGGGCCCGCAGGAGCCCGACCGCCGGCTGGTGCTGCACCACGCCGACCTCTCCGACGGGGTGGCGCTGGTGAATCTGCTGCGCGATCTGCAGCCGGACGAGGTGTACAACCTCGGCGCCCAGTCGCACGTCCGCGTCTCCTTCGACGCGCCGCTCTACACCGGCGACGTGACCGGCATGGGCTCGATGCGGCTGCTGGAGGCGATCCGGGCCAGCGGCGTCGACACCCGGATCTACCAGGCGTCGTCGTCGGAGATGTTCGGCGCGACACCGCCGCCGCAGAACGAGCGGACACCGTTCCACCCGCGCAGCCCGTACGGCTGCGCCAAGGTCTTCGGTTATTGGGCGACGGTCAACTACCGGGAGGCGTACGACCTGTTCGCCGTCAACGGCATCCTGTTCAACCACGAGTCCCCGCGCCGCGGCGAGACCTTCGTGACCCGCAAGATCACCCGGGCGGTGGCCCGGATCAAGGCGGGCCTCCAGGACCGGCTCTACATGGGCAACCTGGACGCCGTGCGGGACTGGGGCTACGCCCCCGAGTACGTCGAGGCGATGTGGCGGATGCTCCAGCAGGACCGGCCGGACGACTACGTGGTGGCGACCGGCGAGGCGGGGACGGTACGCCAGTTCCTGGAGGTGGCGTTCTCGGCCGTCGGCCTGGACTGGGCCGAATACGTACGGTTCGACCCGAAGTACGAGCGTCCCAGCGAGGTGGACGCCCTGATCGGCGACGCCTCCAAGGCCGAGGAGCTGCTCGGCTGGAAGCCTCGGGTGCTCTGGCCGGAGCTGGCCCGCATCATGGTGGAGGCCGATGTGTCGGCACTCGATGCCGAATTGGCGGGTACAGCGGTTCGTATCGATAGATGACTCACCAACTCGCAAAGTACGGACATCATTTTGGCCATTTCGGTTACGGCGGCGTGAGCGGCGCCCTAACCTGCCGTGCACAGGGTGGCCAGGGGGGCCGCGCACGCGCGAGCGAGCCGAAGGGCGCGCCGGTGCCGCACACGACGGGACCGGGCACGGCGAACGGATGAGCCGAGCGCCGTTTCGGAGAGTGCCGGCACCGGGGCAGGGCGCCCGTCGGCGAGCGAGTGGACAACACAGCCCAGGGGGGCACATGCGCACAGTGGGGGTTTATGGGGCTGCCATGGCCGTGGCAGTCACATCATTGGTCGGAGCGGGAGCGGTGACGGCGCCGTCGGCGGCCGCGCTGACCCCGCCCGTCGGGATCACGGCCGACGATCTGCCGACCTGGCAGACGAACGGCATCGTCTGGTCGATGGCCCAGGCGGACGGGGTGGTCTTCGCGGGCGGCACGTTCTCGACGATCCGGCCGCCGGAGGAGGGCTCGGACGGCGGTGAGCAGCCGGCCGTCAACTTCGCGGCGTTCAACGCGGCGACGGGCGCGCCGACGTCCTGCAAGCTGTCGTTCACCATCGGCTCGGGCACGGCCACCGTACGGGCGCTGGCGGTCTCCCCGGACCGCAAGACCCTGTACGCGGGCGGGCAGTTCGGCGCGGTGAACGGGGTCGGGGTGAGCAATGTCGCGGCGATCGACATCGCGACCTGCACGCCGAAGGCGTCGTTCAAGGTGGCGTCCAGCGCGACCGTGCGCGCCCTGGCCGTCACGGACGACACCGTCTACCTCGGCGGCGACTTCACCTCGCTGGAGGGACAGTCACGGCGCTACTTCGGCGCGGTGACCACGGGGGGTGACATCAAGCCGTGGACGGCCGACGCCGACGAGCCGGGCCGCGCCCTGGAGGTCACTCCCGACGGGAGGAACGTGGTCCTCGGCGGCGACTTCATGACGGTGCGCGGGGCCGACTCGCACGCCCTCGCCGTGGTCGACGCGGGCACCGGCGCGCTCACCAAGACCTACGCCCGGGGCTTCATCCCGACCACCTCGACGGTCAAGGACCTCACCTCGGACGCCACCGGCATCTACACCGGCAACGAGGGCACCGGCGGCGGGGTCTTCGACGGCCGGATCGCGCTGAACGCGAGCGACTTCAACCAACGCTGGCGGGACACCTGCCTGGGCGCCACCCAGGCGGTGACGATCCACCAGTCGGTGCTCTACTCGGGCTCGCACGCGCACGACTGCAGCAGCATGGGCGAGTTCCCCAACCAGCGCCGCAAGCACCTGCTCGCGCAGTCGGTCGACGACCCGACGCTGCTCGGCTGGTTCCCGGACACCAATGACGGCCTGGGCGAGCAGATCGGCCCGCGGGTGATGGACACCGCATCGGCGGGCGGGACCGACTACCTGTGGGTGGGCGGCGAGTTCACCACCGTCAACGGCGGCCGTCAGCAGGGCCTGACCCGCTTCGCGAGCGGCCCGGACACCTCGGCGCCGTCGGTTCCGCTGGTGAACGCCTCCAGCGTGAAGCCGAGCGAGGTGAACGTCCGCTGGCAGTCCAGTCTCGACCTGGACGACAGCAAGCTGACCTACCGGGTCTACCGGAACGGCGGTACGACGCCCGTCCACACCGTCAGCGGCTCCTCGCTGCCGTGGGTCCGTCCGCAGCTCTCCTTCACCGACACCGATGTGACGCCGGGCTCGACGTACACCTACCGGATCACGGCGAGCGACGGCACCAACACCAGTGCCCGGTCCGCCACCCAGACGGTGACGGTGCCGGCCGCGGCGGACTCCTACGCGGAGCGGGTGAAGGCCGACGGCGCGAATCTGTACTGGCGCTTCGACGAGGCGTCGGGGCAGTTCGCGGCGGACGCCTCGGGCAGCGACAACAGCGGTGTCCACCGCAACGGCCCGGCGTACCGGGTGACCCCGGCGGCCGTCCCCGGCGGCAGCACGGCCGTGGGCTACAACGGCTCCGACGAGTACACCTACAGCGACCGCAAGCACGGCAGGCCGTCGTCGTACACCCTGGAGACCTGGTTCCGGACGACGACGACCTCCGGCGGCAAGCTCATCGGCTTCGGCGACCGCACCCAGGAGCCGAGCGCCAGCCACGACAAGCAGCTGTACATGACCAATGACGGCCGGGTGGTCTTCGGTGTGCACAGCGGCTTCGCCCGCACCATCAGCAGCGGGTTCGGCCTGAACGACGGCAGGTGGCACCACGTCGTCGCCACCCAGGGGTCGAGCGGGATGCGGCTGTACGTCGACGGCTCGCTGCGGGCCAGCAATCTGCTGGTGACCTCCAGCTCGGACTACGACGGCTACTGGCACGTCGGCGGGGACACCATCAACTCCTCGTGGCCCGGCAGCCCGTCCAGCGACTACTTCAACGGGCAGATCGACGAGACCGCGGTCTACCCGAGTGTGCTGTCCGGCTCGCAGGTCTCCGGTCACTACAACCTCCGGACCCGCGGGTGATCCGCGGCCGCCGGTCCGTCGCCGCCGCCGCGCTCCCGCTGGTCTGCCTGGCCGGCGGGCCGGCCAGG
>NZ_JBEOXS010000072.1:0-34284 GCF_040296705.1 Streptomyces sp. NPDC002055 | reverse complement strand
GATGAGAGCTGTGATGAGAAGGGGATCCCTGACCGCCGCACCGCATGTTCCGGTGTCGGCCTTCGGTGGGCCCGCCGTCCGGCACGCCCCGTCCCGGCTCCGGCCCCGCGGGCCCGACCGCGTCCGGCGACGGCGACATGGCGGTGCCGCCCGCCGGACCGCGATCCGGCGCCCCCGCCCGCGGGGACGTCCCCCCGCAGCGCAACCAGCAGCCACCCGGCCCCGGCGGCGACCGCCGCTCGCCCGCCCCGGGCATAGGGGCGGTCGGCGCGGGTGCGCCGGCTCCCGCCGGGCCGACCGGGCCCGGACGGTCCGGCCCGCCCGTTCCCGGCCACCCCGGCGCCGGTGACCTCGGCATCCCCGTGGACTCCGGACCCCGCGCCCCCGGCGGCGCACAGGCACCCGGAGGCACACAGGGCCCCGGCGCGCCCCAGGGCCCCGACCACGTCTCCGGCGACACCCTGGTCAGCGGCTTCCCCGCGGTCCCGCCGGCCGAGGGCTCCCCGTTCCCGGGCTCGCCCTTCCCCGGATCGGCCTTCCCGGGCACCCCGTTCCCCGGCTCGCCGGACGCGGACGACGCCGCCGGCTCCGCTCCGGAGCCTGCCGCGGCCCCCGCCCGGCCGGCCAGGAAGGGCCGCTCCAAGCTCGTCCTGGCGGGCGCCGGCGTGGTCGGCCTGGTCTGCGTCGCGTACGGCGCGGGCCTGCTGCTCGACCACGCGGACGTGCCGAACGGCACCAGCGTCCTCGGCGTGGACATCGGCGGCATGTCCAAGGAGGCGGCCGTGCAGAAGCTCGACGCCGAGCTGGACGGCCGGACCGAGGCGCCGCTGGTCGTCACCGTCGACGGCACGGAGCGCCCGCTCAAGCCCGCCACGGCCGGGCTCACCCTCGACACCGAGACGACCGTCGGCAACGCCGCCGGACGGGACTACAACCCCGTCTCGGTGATCGGTTCGCTCTTCGGCGGGGCCCGGGAGGCCGAGCCGAAGATCGTGGTCGACGAGGAGAAGCTCACGGCCGCCCTGCGGCAGGTCTCCGGTGAGACCGCCGGCCTCCAGGACGGCGGCATCAAGTTCTCCGGGGGCAAGGCCGTCGCCGTGCCGGGCCGGACGCACCGCGCGCTGGACGTCGACAAGTCCGTGCGGGCCGTCGAGGACGCCTTCCGGCAGCGGGCCGCGACGGGCCGCAGCGGCGCCGTCGAACTCCCGGTCGGCATGCGGAAGCCCAGCATCGACCGGGCCGAGATCGCCCGCGCGAAGAAGGAATTCGCCGATCCCGCCATGTCCGGCCTGGTCACCGTCCAGACCGACGCCGCGCACAAGATCGCGTTCAGCCCGGAGAACTCCCTGCCGAAGTTCGTGGAGATGCAGCCGATCAACGGCCGGCTCGTCGACACCTACGACCTCAAGGCGCTCCAGAAGCTGTACGGAGGCACCTTCGACGGCGTGCTCGTCCAGCGCGGCAACGGCCAGAAGACCCCCGTCACCCCGCAGGACGTGATCGGGGCGCTGCGGCAGGCGCTGCGCGAGACCAGCCCCGCGAAGCGCGTTGCCGTGATCGAGACGAACGCGCGGTAGCCGTACGTCCGCCTCGGGCGGACCGGCCGCACCCCGGGCCACCGCGTCGGCGCCGCGCCCCGCGGGCGGGCCGGGCCGTCGGCCGGGCCGCCCCCGGCGGCGCCACGGCTGCCCGGGTGGCCGGCGCCGCGCCCCGGGCCCGCGCCCGGCGGATCAGCCGACGAAGCCCCCTGCCCGGTCTCCGGACAGGGGGCTCGTCGCGTCCGCACTCGGCGTGGACGGTCAGTTCAGCTTGGCCCGGGCCGCCAGCGCCTCGTGCCGGGCCGACTCCGCCGCGTCCGGATCCACCGGCGCGACGATCTCCGCCCAGTCCTCCAGCTCCGCCGCGCCCACCCGGAAGTCGCCGCGCTCCACCAGCAGCCGGGCACGCTCGTAGCGCAGCCGCGCCGGGTGGCTGGGCAGCAGCAGCGACAGCTCCACCGCCCACAGCTGCACGGCCGACTGCTCCGGCCGCGCCGCCGCCCAGGCGCGGATGTTGTTGAGGATCCGCAGCACGATCTCCAGCGGCTCGGCGGGGGAGAGCATCGACGGCGCCAGGGGCTCCCCGGTCGCCCCGGTCACCAGCAGCTCCGCGTCCTCGCCGGTCAGCACCCGGCCCCCGGCGAACGGGTCCACCAGGATCCGGGCGTCCCGCTCGCCGAAGCCGACCACGAAGTGCCCCGGCAGCCCCACGCCGTAGACCGGTGCGCCCGCCCGGCGGGCCACCTCGATCCACACCACCGACAGCAGGATCGGCAGACCGCGCCGCCGCCGCAGGACATGCGTCAGCAGGGAGGAATCCAGCCGCCGGTAGTCCGCGGGGGTGCCGTGGAAGCCGTGGCGCTCGCCCAGCAGGTCGGCGACCGCCTGTGCCCAGCCCCGCGCGCCGCCGACCGGCCGGTAGGGCAGCAGCCCGGCCAGCCGGTCCAGCTCGATCTGTGCCGCGTCGATCCCCGCCTCGCCCAGCTCCGGCTCCGCCTCGGCGGCCACCAGCAGGCACAGCAGGGCGAGATCGGGCCGCTCGGAGCGGGCGGCCTCCGCGAACCGCTGCCGCCGGGCGGTGGTGTCGTGCCGGTCCGCCTCGTGCCCGCTCACCGGGGGCCGCCCTCCGGCGCCCGCCAGTGCTGGTAGGTGTGGTGCGTGCGGAAGCCCAGGCCGTCGTAGAGCGCCCGGGCCCCGTCGTTCTCCGCCTCCACCTGGAGATACGCCGCGGACGCCCCCTCGTCCAGTGCCCGGCGGGCGAGCGCGGTCATCACCGCCGAGGCCAGCCCCTGCCGCCGCAGCTCCGGGGCCACCTCCACGGCGGCGAAGCCGGCCCAGCGCCCGTCGACCGCGCACCGCCCGATCGCGGCCGGCGGCGCGCCCTCCGCCCCGGGAACGGTCGCGAAATGCACGGACGGCCCGCCCTGCAGCACCGCCAGAGCCTCCGGCGTCGGCCGGGCGGACCGCTGGTAGCGGCTGAGCCAGGCGTCGTCGACGGTGCGGGACAGCCGCACCGCGGCCGAGGGCTCCGCGTCGGCGAGCCGGGCGAGCGGCGCCGTACGGATCAGCGCGGACACCTCCCGGACCCAGCCCCGGGCCGCCAGCTCCGCGGCCAGCTCCTCCTGCGCCCCGGGCACCCCGGTGCTCAGCTGCACGTACGCGGTCCCGCCGCGGGCGGCGTACCAGTCGGTGACCCGGCGCAGCGCCGCGTCCAGCGGCATCCCGGGGTCGCCGAGCGCCAGCACCGAGTTGGCCCGCCGGGTGAACCCCGCGGCCCGGCGAAGCTCCCACTCCCCGAGCCGCTCGCTCTCCACCGGCGGCCAGGCGCGGGCTGCGGTCCGGGTGAGCTCCTGCCAGGTCGCGGCCGGGCCCCGGTGGCGGGCCGGTCCGGCCTCGCCCGCCCGTACGGCTCCGCGCCGCGCGGGCGTCGCGGGCACGACCTTCCCCGCGACGAGGCCGGCCTCCGCGATCCGCACCGTCTCCCCGGTGCGGCGTGTGATGCACAGCACTCCGCCCTCCCAGGAGTCGAGCACGCCGACGGTGTCCGTAAACCTCCCGCCGCCGATCCCGGAACCGGTTCCGGGATCCGCAAGGCGTCGTACGGATACGCGTTTGCCCACGTCAGCGGCGGTGATGGAGACTGCCGGTCGTCCGCCAGTGGTGAATTCCACAGCTAGGTCCGCCCCTCCTGTTCGTCTCGTGCCCGGGAACGGAGATACTAGGTGGCGGGCATCGACGACGCCGCGCTCCCGCGCGCCACGCGGCGGAGCCGCATCCGGTACGCCGCCCCTATCGAGGAGGAACGACAGCGTGACCTACGTCATCGCGCAGCCTTGTGTCGACGTCAAGGACAAGGCGTGTATCGAGGAGTGCCCGGTCGACTGCATTTACGAGGGCTCCCGGTCCTTGTACATCCACCCGGACGAGTGCGTCGACTGTGGTGCCTGTGAGCCGGTCTGCCCGGTCGAGGCGATCTTCTACGAGGATGACACTCCGGAGGAGTGGAAGGACTACTACAAGGCGAACGTCGAGTTCTTCGACGAGCTCGGCTCGCCCGGCGGTGCGTCGAAGCTCGGCCTGATCGAGCGCGACCACCCCTTCATCGCAGGGCTGCCGCCGCAGAACCAGTAGGTCCGACGGCGGTCACCCGCGTCGCCTCGGTCCCGCACGGAAGATCGTTTCCGTGCGGGACCGAAGCACGTGGCGACACAGCACGCGTGACCCGAAGACCCCCCGCGCGACGAGGAAAGAGAGCACCGTGTCCGCAGTCTCCGCCCGGCTCCCCGTCTTCCCCTGGGACCGGCTCGAGCCGTTCAAGGCGACCGCCGCCGCCCACCCGGACGGCATCGTGGACCTCTCCGTGGGCACGCCGGTCGATCCGGTGCCGGAGCTGATCCGCGGCGCGCTGCGGGACGCCGCGGACAGCCCGGGCTATCCGACGGTGTGGGGCACCCCGGCGCTGCGGGACGCGCTCACCGGCTGGTGCGCGCGGCGGCTCGGCGCGACGGGCCTGGAGCACACCAACGTGCTGCCGGTCGTCGGCTCCAAGGAGCTCGTCGCCTGGCTCCCGACGCAGCTCGGCCTCGGCGACGGCGACCGCGTCGCCTTCCCGCGCCTGGCCTACCCCACCTACGAGGTCGGCGCCCGGCTCGCCGGAGCCGAGCCGGTCGTCTACGACCGTCCGGAAGATCTCGACCCCCGCGGCCTGCGGCTGCTCTGGCTGAACTCGCCGTCGAACCCCACCGGCCGGGTGCTGGACCGGGACGAACTCCGTGCCACCGTGGCCTGGGCCCGGGAGCACGGCGTGCTGATCTTCAGCGACGAGTGCTACCTGGAGCTGGGCTGGGAGGCCGACCCGGTCTCGGTGCTGCACCCGGACATCTGCGGCGGCTCGTACGAGGGCATCGTCGCCGTGCACTCGCTCTCCAAGCGCTCCAACCTGGCGGGCTACCGCGCGGCGTTCCTCGCCGGGGACCCGGCGGTGCTCGGGGAATTGCTCACCATCCGCAAGCACGGCGGCATGATCGTCCCGGCGCCGGTGCAGGCCGCCACGGTCGCGGCGCTCGGCGACGACGCGCATGTGGCGGAGCAGCGGGAGCGGTACGCGGCCCGCCGCTCGGCGCTGCGCGGCGCGCTGGAGGCGAGCGGCTTCCGGATCGAGCACAGCGAGGCCAGCCTCTACCTGTGGGCGACGCGGGACGAGCCCTGCTGGGACACCGTCGGGGACCTCTCCAGGCGCGGCGTCCTCGTCGCGCCGGGCGACTTCTACGGCCCGGCGGGGGACCGGTACGTGCGGGTCGCCTTCACCGCGACCGACGAGCGGGTCGCGGAGGCCGTGCGCCGGCTCGGCTGACCCGCGGGCCCGGTGCCGCCGTCGGCGGCACGCGGACACGCCGAGGGGCCCGGGGAGCGATCTCCCCGGGCCCCTCGCTGCTTCGGACGGCCGGACGTCAGCGGACCGACTTGTACGACGGCAGCTTGTGGCCGTTCGGCAGCGCGTGCGCGCTCCCGGTGCCCTTCGCCGCGGACCGGGCGGTGTCACCGATCAGGCGGCCGGTGGTGCTCGCGGTCTCGCCGGCGGCCTTCCGCGCGGCCGGGGTGGCGGCCTTGCCGACCTTGCTCACGGTGCCGGCGGCCTTCGGCACGGCCTGCTTCACGGTCTTGCTGCCGGTGGCACCGGCCTGCTTGCCGACGGCCTTGGAGGTCTTGTCGACGGTCTTTCCGACGTTGGCGGTCTTTCCGAGGTTGGCGGTCTTTCCGAGGTTGGCGCCGTCGAGCGAGCCCACCCCGCCGAGGTTGGACGTGCTCGGCAGGTCCGCAGCGCTCGCCGTACCGGCCGCGCCGACGAGGGGAGCGGCGCCCGCTGCGACCAGCAGCGCGGCTCGGGCGATCCGACGCGTGAGGGGGAGGGACATTGTGCTCCTTCGACGGGGAGTTGCTTCAGCTTCTGACGATGTGCCTGTCCGCCGGGCGGACGCAGTGACTACCGCGTGAAGCCCGCGAAGGTTGCGGCGAACACGGGTAAAGAATTGGTAATGCGTCGCATTATCCGCCCCGGCGGAATGCGGACGAAAAGGGGCTTCCGGCGGCGCCTGCCGAACCGTCACTTCGCTTGATGCGCAGGGAATTCGAAGGAGTGGGAAGCGGTTCAGCCGAGGCGCCGGCGCCGACCCCGAAAGGGCGGCGCTCTACCGCTATGGAGTGCCCGCTCGTACTAACGCGCGACGGTGATGAGCACCGTGTCGGAGCCCCCGGAGGAGCCCGGCACGGACCGTCCGTCGGTCTTCCGCCACCCCTGCCCGGAACTCCCGGAGCTCCACACCCGGCCCGCGTAGGAGACCTGCGCGACGCGCAGCTCGGTGGCGTGGGCCACCGCCCAGTGCGCCACCTCCCAGCCCCGCCGGCCGGTGCCGTCCCCCACCGCCGCCGTGACCGGGACCGCGACCACCGAGCGGGCGCCGCCCGCGGCGCGCTGCTTCCGGCCCGCCTCCCGGCCGGGCAGGACCTCCGGGCCGAACTCGCGCACCAGCTGCGCCCGGACCCCGGCCGGATCCCCCGGCCGGCCGTCGGCGGGGGGTGTCCTGCAGCTGAAGGCGCCCGGCATCCGGCCGGTCAGCGCGGCGGCCAGCAGCGACGCGTTCGGCTCGTGTTTCGCGTACGCCTGCGGGAAACCGCTGCGCTGCACCCGCTGCGCCGCCACGGTCAGCGGAAGACGTGAATAGCCGGGGACTTTCACCAGATGTTCATAGAACTTCCCGGCCGAGTAGACCGGGTCCCGGATCTGCCGCCCATTGCCCCAGCCCTGCGACGGCCGTTGCTGGAACAGCCCGACGGAATCCCGGTCGCCGTAGTCGATGTTCCGCAGCCCCGATTCCTGCATCGCGGTGGCGAGCGCGATGGTGATGGCGCGCTCCGACAGCCCGCGGGCGGATCCCACGGCCTCGATGGTGGCGGCGTTCACCGCCTGTTCGGGCTCCAGCTCGTACCCGTCGTCGCCGTCGCGCCCGGGAACCCGCACGGTGCACTGCGGTGCCCCCGGCCCGGTCGCCGAGAAGTGCACGGCCAGGTAGCCGGCCAGCGCCAGCAGCACGGCGCAGGCCGCACCGATCCGCAGAAGGCGGCCACGGCGGGCGGGGGAGGTCGGCTGGGACACGGGCCCACGGTACCGGCCGGAAAGGCGGGGCGCTGTGACGGACCGGACGGGCCAGGGCCACGGGCGTACTCGGCCCGGTGCGGCGAGAGGGCGTGCACGGCGTCGCGGAGCGGACGGGAGTGTGACGACAGGGCCCGGGACGCCCCGGGCCGGACGGCGGACAGGGCGCCTGCCGCTCCGGAGCCATGGCCTAGGGTCGGCTGCATGGATCACCCGAGACTCGATCTGTCCCTGGACGCCGCCGCCCTCACGGCCCGCCTCGTCGACTTCCGGTCCGAGAGCGGTGACGAGACGGCGCTGGCCGACGCCGTCGAGGAGGCGCTGCGCGCGCTGCCGCACCTCACCGTCGACCGCGACGGGGACGCGGTCGTGGCGCGGACGGACCTGGGCCGCTCCCAGCGGGTGGTCCTCGCCGGTCACATCGACACTGTGCCGATCGCCGACAACGTCCCCTCGCGGCTCGACGCGGACGGCGTGCTGTGGGGCTGCGGCACCTCGGACATGAAGTCCGGCGTCGCCGTCCAGCTGCGCATCGCCGCCACGGTGCCCGAGCCCGCCTGCGACCTCACGTTCGTCTTCTACGACCACGAGGAGGTCGCCGCCGAGCTCAACGGGCTCAAGCGGCTCGCCGAGAAGCACCCCGAGTGGCTGGCGGGAGACTTCGCCGTGCTGCTGGAGCCCACCGACGCCAAGGTCGAGGGCGGCTGCCAGGGCACCCTCCGGGTGCGGGTCGCGACCACCGGGCGGCGTGCCCACTCCGCGCGCAGCTGGCTCGGTGAGAACGCCATCCACAAGGCCGCCCCCGTCCTGGCCCGCCTCGCCTCCTACGAGCCGCGGCAGGTCGACATCGACGGCCTCGTCTACCGCGAGGGTCTCAACGCCGTGCGGATCGAGGGCGGGCACGCGGGCAACGTCATCCCCGACGCCTGTGCGGTGACGGTGAACTTCCGCTTCGCCCCGGACCGCAGCGAGGCGGAGGCCCTGGCCCACGTCCGCGGGGTCTTCGAGGGCTTCGACGTGGAGCTCACCGACTCCGCCCCCGGGGCGCTGCCCGGGCTCTCCCACCCGGCCGCGACGGCGTTCGTCGAGGCCATCGGCACCGAGCCCGCCCCGAAGGACGCCTGGACCGATGTGGCCCGCTTCTCGGTGCTCGGGGTCCCCGCGGTGAACTACGGGCCGGGCGACCCCAAGCTCGCGCACACCCGTGAGGAGCACGTCGCCGTCGCCGCCGTCCTGGAGGCGGAGGAGAAGCTCCGGGCCTGGCTGTCGGCCTGAGTTCCCCGGCCCGTAACCCCCGGGGGCCTACGCTGAACTGCAACGATTCCTCCCCGGTGCACAGTGGGGAGGACAGGCGGAGGGAGCACACGGTGGACAACGCCGAACCAGAGGGCACTCCGGGCACTCCGGGCGCCCCGGGGGAGAAGCGGCTCGGACCGGTTCTGCGCCGCCGTCACCAGGTGCAGCCGAGCACCACCGACCAGCGGCTGCTGGACTCGCCGCAGGGCGAGACGGACTGGGTCCACATGGACCCGTGGCGGGTCCTGCGCATCCAGTCCGAATTCGTGGAGGGCTTCGGAACCCTCGCCGAACTCGGGCCCGCGGTCAGCGTCTTCGGCTCGGCCCGCACACCTCCCGGCACCCCCGAGTACGAGACCGGGGTGCGCATCGGACGGGCGCTCGCGGACGCCGGGTTCGCGGTGATCACCGGTGGCGGACCCGGCGCGATGGAGGCGGCCAACCGGGGCGCCTGCGAGGCCGGCGGGGTCTCCGTCGGCCTGGGCATCGAGCTGCCCTTCGAGCAGGGGCTGAACCAGTACGTCGACATCGGCGTGAACTTCCGCTACTTCTTCGTCCGCAAGACGATGTTCGTGAAGTACGCGCGGGGGTTCGTGGTGCTGCCCGGCGGCCTGGGCACCCTGGACGAGCTGTTCGAGGCGCTCACCCTGGTCCAGACCCGCAAGGTGACCCGCTTCCCGATCGTGCTGTTCGGCAGCGACTACTGGCAGGGCCTGGTCGACTGGCTGCGGAACACCCTGATCGCCCAGGGCAAGGCGGCCCTGCGGGATCTGGAGCTGTTCCACATCACCGACGACGTGGACGAGGCGGTCGCCCTGGTGAGCAAGGAGATCTCCACCGGCGCGGCCGGTGAGTGGCCCGTGGAGGCGCGGCCCCCGGAGTAGCGGGTGCGGGCGCCCGTCCGGTCCGGGTGCGGGCCGCCCGTCCGGCCCGGGTCTCGGGCCCGGGCGGCAGCGGCCCCCGGCGGCAGCGGCCCCCGGCGGCAGCGGCCGCCGGGTGCAGGGCACCCTTCCGTCGTCGTCGGCGGCGGCTCGGACGCGGACCGAGCCGCCGGCGACGGGCGCGACAGCCCCACCGGCGGGAGCCCGGGAGCGCCAGCTACGCGAGCCCGCGGCGGGCCACCGCCGGGGGCCGGTGCCCCGCGATCGAGGCCACCATGTCCAGCACCTGCTTCGTCTCGGCGACCTCGTGCACCCGGTACACCTGCGCGCCCAGCCAGGCGGAGACCGCGGTCGTCGCCAGGGTGCCGATCAGCCGCTCCTTGACCGGGCGGTCCAGGGTCTCGCCGACGAAGTCCTTGTTGGACAGCGAGACCAGGACCGGCCAGCCGGTGTCCGTCATCTCGCCGAGCCGGCGGGTCGCCTCCAGCGAGTGCCGGGTGCTCTTCCCGAAGTCGTGGCCCGGGTCGATCAGCACCGCGTCCCGCCGGACACCGAGGGCGACGGCGCGCTCCGCCAGGCCCACCGTGACGCGGAGGATGTCCGCCATCACGTCGTCGTAGGTGGTCCGGTGCGGGCGGGTGCGCGGTTCGGCGCCGCCCGCGTGGGTGCAGACCAGTCCGGCGCCGTGGCGGGCCGCGACCTCGGCGAGCCGGGGGTCGACCCCGCCCCACGCGTCGTTCAGCAGATCCGCGCCCGCCGCGCAGACCGCCTCGCCGACCTCGTGCCGCCAGGTGTCCACGCTGATCACCACGTCCGGGTGGCGGCGGCGCACCTCGGCCACGAAGCCCACCGTGCGCCGGACCTCCTCCTCGGCGGTGACCTCCGCGCCGGGGCCGGCCTTGACGCCGCCGATGTCGATGATCGCGGCGCCTTCGGAGACGGCCTGTTCGACCCGGGCGAGCGCGGGCTCGTCGTGGAACGTCGACCCCTGGTCGTAGAAGGAGTCCGGGGTCCGGTTCACGATCGCCATGATCACCGGCTCGTGCTCCCCGAACTCACGCGTCCCCAGCCGCAGCACCACGCGTAACCTCCTCGGGCCGTCCGGCGGACGGCAGGGCCGCCCCGCTGCGCGGGGGGCATCGACCTACGGCCGCACCGGTCCGGCGGCGGGCCCGCAGCGACCCTAACGCCTGCCGGACGGCACGGCCGCCGGGCCGGACGGAGCCGCGCGGGCCCGAGCGGAGGGGACGGTTCCCCGCATGTGGGGCATCGGGCGGCGGCGCGCCCGGCGCGCGGGCGGGCGTGGCACGATCGTGGTCTACAGATCGGCACAGGTTCGTACGGCCCCGGGAGATCGTCGTGTTCTGGTTCCTGCTCGTCGCGCTGGTCGTGGTGGTCGCCGCGGTCACGCTCGTCGTCGTCGGCGGTGACGACGGCGTCGCGCTGCCGGAGGCGCAGCCGGACCGGCTCCACGACCCGCTGCCCGCGGACCGTCCGGTCGCCCGAGCCGACGTCGACCGGCTGCGCCTGCCGGTGCAGGTGCGCGGGTACCGGATGACGGACGTCGACGACGTGCTCGGCCGGCTCGGCGCGGAGATCGCCGAACGCGACGCCCGGATCGCCGAGCTGGAAGCGGCCCTCGCGGGTGCGCAGGCCACGGCGATGGGGCGGGCGTCCGCGGCGGAGGAGCCCGGCACGGACGGCCCGCGCGGCGAGCAGCCCGGCGAGCCCGGGCCGCGTTCATGAGCGCCGCGGCGGGCGCCGTAGCGGGGCCGGACGGCCGGCTGCGCTGCCCGTGGGGCCTGTCCGCCGAGGACTACGTCGCCTATCACGACACCGAGTGGGGCCGCCCGCTCCACGGTGACCAGGCGCTGTTCGAGCGGCTGTGCCTGGAGGCCTTCCAGTCGGGCCTGTCCTGGCTGACGATCCTGCGCCGCCGGGAGGGCTTCCGGTCCGCCTTCCGGGACTTCTCGGTCCCCGCGGTGGCCGCCTTCACCGCGGCGGACGTGGAACGGCTGCTCGCCGACACCGGGATCATCCGCAACCGCGCCAAGATCGAGGCCGCGGTGAACAACGCCCGGGTCATCGCCTCACTGGCCGACGGCGAGCTGGACGCCCTGATCTGGTCCTATGCGCCGGACCCCGCCGGCCGCCCGGTGCCCCGCACCCTGGCCGACGTCCCGGCGGTCACCCCGGAGTCGACCGCGCTGGCCAAGGACCTCAAGAAGCGGGGATTCCGCTTCGTCGGTCCCACCACGGCCTACGCGCTGATGCAGGCCTGCGGGCTGGTCGACGACCACCTGGCGGACTGCTTCGCGCGGGGCGGCGGCACGGCCTGAACGCCGTGGGTCCGCTGAGCACCAGCGGCCGTGCCGACGGGTCCCGGCGCCCGGTGGGCCCTGACGCCCGGCGGGTCCCGCGCCCGGTGGGACCCGCCGCCCGGCGGCCTACCGGCCGAGGAAGGTCGGCTTCTCCTTCTTCACGAAGGCCTCCACCGCGATGCTGTGGTCCTCGGACGCGCCCGCGCGGACCTGGAGTTCGTCCTCCTTGGCGAGGGTGCTCTCCAGATCGTGCGCCGCGCCGTGCGCGAGGGACGCCTTGATCGCCGCGTAGGCGGCGGTCGGGCCCTCGGCGAGCCGGCGCGCGACGGCCTCCGCCTCGGCGGCGAGGTCGGCGGCGGGGACGACCTTGTTGGCGATGCCCAGCTCCTGCGCCTCCTGCGCGCTGACGTTCCGGGGGAAGAACAGCAGGTCGGCGGCGCGCCCGTGGCCGATCAGCCGGGGCAGCGTCCAGGAGACCCCCGAGTCGGCGGTCAGCGCGACCCCGGCGAAGGAGGTGTTGAAGGCCGCGGTGTCCGCGACCACCCGGTAGTCCGCGGCGAAGGCGAAGCCCGCGCCCGCTCCCGCCGCCACTCCGTTGACCCCCGCCACCACGGGCTTCGGCATGCCGGCGATCGCCGTGACGATGGGGTTGTAGTGCTCCCGGACGGTGGTCATCGTGCTGCCGCTGCCCCGCTCGCGGTCCTCGGCCAGCAGTCCGATGTGCTCCTTGAGGTCCTGGCCGACGCAGAACGCGCGCCCGCTTCCGATGAGCAGGACGGCCCGCACCGCGGGGTCGTCCGCGGCCTGGCGCAGGCTGTCCCGCAGCGCGACCTTGGTCTCGGTGTTGAGCGCGTTCATGGCATCGGGACGATTCAGAGTGATCGTCGCGAGGCCGTCGGTCACCTCGTGCAGCACGGCGTCCGCCATTGCAGGGTCCCCTCCGTCGGGTGGCTCGGTCGGTCGGTCGGGAACAGCATGGCGGAGATCGTCCGCCCCGGCACCGGCGCCGGGTGTGACCTGCGTCCAACTCTTCGGTGTCCCGCTCGGGCAGAGGATCGCGCAGTATCGCAGGCTGATCGCCGAATTGGGTGGTTTTGCGGGAGCGCGTTGCAGAAGGTATGCCGACCGATGTTGGTCATCGGGTCCTGCCATGCGGGATAATGGCCTGGAAGCAATGTGTTCGATGCCGGTGACCCTGCCATGTCATGGTGCCGTCGGCTGACGATGAGCTGGTTTCAGGAAGGGGAACGAGCATGGCGGCCATGAAGCCGCGGACGGGCGATGGCCCGCTCGAGGTGACCAAGGAGGGGCGGGGCATCGTCATGCGCGTTCCGCTCGAAGGCGGCGGTCGTCTCGTCGTCGAGCTGACACCGGACGAGGCCGACGCGCTCGGCGACGCGCTGAAGAAGGTCGTCGGCTGAGGCGCGGGCCACAGCTCTTTTCGCACTGCCCCGGCGAGGGCCGCGCACACCGCGGCCCGCACGCCGGGGCAGTGCCGTGTGCGGGCACGGGTGAGCGGCGGCGCTTCGGGTTTCCGGAGGGGTGTGTCCCCGGCCGGGCGCCCGGTGGGGGAGCGGGGTCAGCGCTTGACGGCGCAGAGGAGCCCGTCGCCCACCGGCAGCAGCGAGGGCAGCAGGACGGTGCTCTCCCGGACGGCGCGCAGGAGTTCCCGCAGGCGCTGGACCTCGGTGGGCGGAGTGGAGGAGTCCACGGTCCGGCCGTCCGCGAAGACGCCTTCGAAGATCACCAGCCCGCCCGGTCTGAGCAGGCGCAACGATTCGGCGAGGTAGTCCAGGCACTCCGTCCGGTCGCCGTCGCAGAACACCAGGTCGTATCCGCCGTCGGCCAGGCGGGGCAGGACGTCGAGCGCACGGCCGGGGATGAACCGGGCGCGGTTCCCGGCGAAGCCGGCGGCGCGGAAGGCCTGGCGCGCGAACTGCTGGCGCTCCGGTTCGAGGTCGACGGTGGTCAGCACGCCGTCGGGGCGCATGCCGTGGAGCAGGTGGATCCCGGAGACGCCGGTCCCGGTGCCGATCTCGGCGACGGCCTTGGCATCCGCCGCGGCGGCGAGCAGGCGCAGTGCCGCACCGGTGCCGGACGACACCGAGCGCAGCCCTGCTTCCTCGGCCCGGTCGCGGGCCCAGTGCAGCGCCTCGTCCTCGGCGACGAACGCATCGGCGAACGCCCAGCTCGTCTGGCGGTTGCCGGTAATGGCCCTCTCCTGTCCCCGTAGTCGACGCAACGGTGACTGTATCCGTTGCCCCGGGAACCCGCTGATGGGACCGGGCGTTACGGGGAAGGGGGACGGGGAAGGGAAGCGGCGCCACGATGCCTAAAATGCGGGTCAAAGATCCTTATCCGGAGCTAACGGGCGAGGTGGATATGGTAGGGGCTCTACTGGACACCACCAGAGCCGACAGGGGAGGTGCGGCTGCGGCCGGTGACCGGAGAGTGCTCAGGCGCTTTCGCAGGTCGGCCGGCGAGCCGAAATCCGTGACCGACACCGCTGACCGTTCCCGCGCCACCGCCGCCTCCGCGCCGACCGCGACCTTCTCCAGCACTGCGTCTTTCGGCGACGAGGCGGACGCCACGGCGTGGACTCCCCCCACCTGGGAGGAGATCGTCAGCACCCACAGCGCACGGGTCTACCGTCTCGCCTACCGTCTGACGGGCAACCAGCACGACGCCGAGGATCTCACCCAGGAGGTCTTCGTCCGCGTCTTCCGTTCGCTGTCCACCTACACGCCCGGCACCTTCGAGGGCTGGCTGCACCGGATCACCACCAACCTCTTCCTGGACATGGTCCGCCGCCGGCAGCGCATCCGGTTCGACGCCCTGGGTGACGACGCCGCCGAGCGGCTGCCCAGCCGGGAGCCCTCCCCCCAACAGCACTTCCACGACAGCCACTTCGACGCCGATGTGCAGCAGGCGCTGGACACCCTCGCGCCGGAGTTCCGCGCTGCGGTGGTGCTCTGTGACATCGAGGGGCTGTCGTACGAGGAGATCGCGGCCACGCTGGGCGTCAAGCTCGGCACGGTCCGCAGCCGTATCCACCGCGGCCGGTCCCATCTCCGCAAGGCGCTCAAGCACCGGGCGCCCGCACCCCGCGGCGAGCGGTCGGTTCCGCTGGCCGCCGCTGTCCCGGCCATCGCAGGAGAGGGCGGGAGGGCGTGACCGGATCCGGTGGTGCGAGCCATGCAGAGCAGCACCTGGGCGACCGTCTCGCCGCGCTGGTCGACGGCGAGCTCGGACACGACGCGCGTGAGCGGGTGCTGGCACACCTGGCGACCTGCTGCACCTGCAAGGCCGAGGCCGACGCCCAGCGGAAGCTGAAGAGCTTCTTCGCCGAGACGGCGGAGCCGACCCCTTCGGAGGGGCTGCTCGCGCGGCTCCAGGGGCTGCCCGGAGGCGATCCTGGCCGGGAGGGCGCGCCCTTCGGCTCCGGGAACGGCTTCGGGGACGGCGTCTTCGGCATGTCCCCGGAACAGTTCGCCTATGGCCCGGCGGGCGCCCACCGCGGGCCGGACCGGTCCGGCTTCCGCATCCATGACGTCGAGCGGTCCGCCTCGCGGGGCCGCCGGTTCGCGTTCGCCGCTGCCGGGGCGGTGTCCCTGGCCGCCTTCGCGCTCGGTGGCGCGCTGCCGTTCGAGGGGCCGGGCGAGACTCCGTCGGCGCGCGGCGACGGCGCGGTGAAGCCGGTCCGCACGGCTCCGACGCGGAGCGGGGCGGCGGCGGGCGGCGCCGAGGGGCTGCTGGTCGCGTCGGCCCCGGGTGGCCAGCGCGTTCCGCTCACCGTGCCCGGCTGGGCCCGTCGGCCCTCCTCCCCCCTGCCGGCCCCCGAGCCGTCGGGCCCGCTGTTCCCGTACGCCTCGCCGGTGCTGACGGCGCCCGCGGTGCTCAGCCCCCTGATACGTCCGGCGGCTCCGGTGCGGCAGGACATCGCGCAGGGCGGGAAGCTGCTCAGCGGCGCTCCGGCCCCGTCGCCGTCCCCCTCCTCGTCCTCGGACCGGTCCGAGCCGGTCGTCGCCGCCACGGCCCCCGAGGCGCGGGCCTCCGCGGGCCGCTGACGCTCTCCGGCGCGTGACCGCGCTGTCCCGGTCCCCCTGCGCACCACCGCGCGCACCTGGTTGAATCGCTGGCGCGGGGGGAGCGGACCGGGCGGCGCAACGGCCCGAGCCGTGCCGGGCGAGCACTGGGGAGAACATGGACGAGGGGAAGGCCGCCGGGCCCGAGCCGAAGTGGTGGAGCCAGCCCCGGCGGAGCGCCATCGGCCGGCAGGCCGCGGAGGTGGACCACGGCAGCGGGGGCGTTTCCGGGGCGGCCCACGACAGTGGAGGCGTTCCCGGGGCGGACCACGGCAGCGGGGAAGTTCCCGGGGCGGACCACGGCAGTGAGGGCCTTGCCGGGGCGGACCCCGGGACCGGGGCGAGCACGGCACCGGCACACCGGGACTCCGTGCCCCCGCAGCCGCAGCCGCAGCCGCAACCGCAGCCGCAATCGCAGTCGGGGCCGCAGTTGCAGCCGCAGTCGCAGCCGCAGCCGGGCCCGGCCGCCGAGGGCGCGATCGGCGCCCCGCAGCCCCGGCACGCCCCGGACCCCTACAGCACCCCGCCCTACGGCCGGCCGGGTCCCTGGGCCCCGGCCCCGCCCGTGCAGCGGCCCGTGACCACTCCGCCGCACGGAACCCCGGCGGCGCCCCCCGCCCCGGGGGCCCACCTCCCGGCCCCTGCGGTCGGCGACCCCGCCGTCGCCGCGCCCCCGGTGCCCCACCAGCCGGGCCCCGCACACCAGCCGGGCCCCGCAGACCAGCAAGGCCCCGCACACCGGCCGGGACCGCAGCACCCGCCCGCCCCGTCGCCGGAAAGCCAGTGGGACCGCTACGACCCGTGGTACGCCGCGCCCGCCCCGGCCGGGCCCGTGACCGCCCGGGACGACGCTCCCCGGCTGTCCTCCCGGCGCGGCGGCATGCTCGTCGGCGCCCTGCTGCTCGCGCTGGTCGCGGGCGGCATCGGCGGCGGCATCGGGGCGTACGTCGAGCGCAACGGCGGCCTCACGGAGGTGGAGCTGCCGCAGGCCCCGGCCGAGGCCGGCGGCCGCGATCCGCACAGCGTCGCCGGGATCGCCGCCACCGCGCTGCCGGGCGTCGTCACCCTGCACGTCGAGGGCGCCGGAGCACAGGGCACCGGCACCGGCTTCGTGCTCGACGGGCGGGGCCACATCCTGACCAACAACCACGTCGTGGAGCCCGCGGGCAAGGACGGCGGGATCTCCGTGACGTTCAGCGGCGGGGAGACGGCCGAGGCCGAACTCGTCGGCCGGGACAGCGGCTACGACCTCGCCGTGGTCCGGGTCAAGGGCGTCTCCGGGCTGAAGCCGCTGAGCCTGGGGAACTCCGACTCGGTGCGGGTGGGCGACCCGGTGGTGGCGATCGGCGCCCCGTTCGACCTGGCGGGCACCGTCACCACCGGCATCATCAGCGCCAAGGAGCGACCCATCACCGCGGGCGGGGAGAAGGGCGACGGCAGCGACATCAGCTATGTCGACGCGCTCCAGACCGACGCCCCGATCAACCCCGGCAACTCCGGCGGACCGCTGGTGGATTCCCGCGGCCGGGTCATCGGCATCAACAGCGCCATCCGCGCCGCCGACGGCGGATCGGGCGCGGACGGCGCCCAGGGCGGCAGCATCGGCCTGGGCTTCGCCATACCGGTCAACCAGGGCAAGCGGGTCGCCGAGGAGCTGATCAACACGGGCGAGGCGACACACCCGGTGATCGGCGTCACCCTGGACCTGGAGTACCGCGGTGACGGTGCCCGTGTCGGGAAGGGGGCCGCGTCGGTGAAGCGCGGCGGCCCCGGCGACCGGGCCGGTATCGAGCCCGGCGACGTGATCACCGAGGTGGACGGCGCCCGGGTGCACAGCGGGGAGGAGCTGATCGTCAAGATCCGCAGCCACCGCCCCGGCGACCGGCTCCGCCTCGGTCTGGAGCGCGACGGCGGCGAGCGCACCCTCCGGCTCACCCTCGGCAGCGCGGGCGGCCGGTGATGCGGTACCGCCCGGGCCGCGGGGCCGGGTACCGTGGACCGGGCCCCGGCCCGCGCACCCATCCCGGCGGGGACGACCTGATCCGACCTGCCGGGCCGTGGACATCTCAAGGAGTTGCAAGGTGTTCAATGACATAGGCCCACTGGAGCTGGTCGCTCTGGTGATCCTTGCCGTGCTCATCTTCGGCCCGGACAAACTGCCCAAGCTCATCCAGGACATCTCGCGCTTCATTCGCAGGATCCGGGACTTCTCCGATGGGGCCAAGGCCGACATCCGGTCCGAGCTGGGCCCCGAGTTCAAGGACTTCGACTTCGAGGACCTCAACCCCCGGACCTTCGTCCGCAAGCAGTTCATGGACGACGACGACCTGGGGCTGAAGGACATCCGCAACGGCTTCGACCTCCGCAAGGAGGTCACCGAGGTCTCCGACGCCGTGCGCGGCCGGGAGAGCGGTGCCTCCGTCGGCGGGGCGGCCGCGTCCTCCTTCGGCACCTCCGGCGGTTCCGACCTGCTGCGCAAGCGTGATCCCCAGGCCCCCGACGAGCGTCCGCCGTTCGACTCCGACGCCACGTGATCCCCCCGTATGTCCGACGGGGCGGACCGGGGTGGCTATCCTCCCTGTGTCCGGGGTGAGGCCGCCCGCGGGGGGCGGATCGCGCTGAGACGACGGGGCAACAAGGAGGCACCACGCAGATGGAGACGACCAGTCGGCCCGGGGCACAGGGGGCGCCCGACGAGCCCAGCACGTCCACCGATGTGGAGGCCGGAAGAGCGGCCCAGGACGTGCCGGAGGGCCGCGGTCTCGACGGCTATCTGCTGGCAGGCTTTCCCTGGTACGGGCTGGACGAGGCCTTCACCGGCCCGCGCTGGCTGATGCAGGTCGGCTCCGCCGCCGACGGCACGGTCGAACACGGGTCGACCGGACACGGTGAGGTGCCCTCGGTGCGGGTCGAGACCGAGCACGCCAAGCAGCGCTTCGCGGTCGTCGTCACGGTCGCCGACCGTCCGGTGCGGCGCAGCGCGGACGGCACCGGCACGCTGGAGGCCACCTCGGTCTCCTCGGCGGCCTGGCTGGCCGGTTCGGGCCTGCTCTCCTGCACCTGGCCGAGCCAGATGGAGCGGGCCCTGCGTGACGACTGGCTGAACCAGCAGACCGCGATCGCCTGGGAGCTGGCCGAGGACCCGTCCGCGCCCGACTGGACGTCGCTGTCGCTGCCGGTGGACGGCGTGCCCACCCCGTTCCACTACCGGGAGTCCGAATACGGCTGGGTGCTGGCCGGTTCGTCACCGGCCCAGGAGGGCGTGCACATCGGCGCCTACGGGCGCGGGATGAGCGCCTACGGCCTCGGCTTCTCCGTGATCAAGGACATCGCCGGATACACCGGCTGACGGCCCGCGCCCAGGCCCGTCCGCGGCGCTCCCGGCGCCGGTCCCCTTGCCGATACGCCCCGGGACGCGACGACGGCGGGGCGTTCCGGCACTCCGTGCCCCGGAGCACCCCGCCGTCGGACGGGTGTTGTGCGGTTCAGAACTTGTTGCGCGGGGTGAGCCCCAGAGTCATGCCCGCCAGGCCGCGCTGACGGCCGCCGAGCTTGCCCGCGATGTCCCGCAGCGCGCTGCCCGCCGGGGAGTCCGGGTCGGTGAGCACGACAGGCTTGCCCTCGTCGCCGCCCTCCCGCAGCCGGACGTCGATCGGGATGGCGCCGAGCACCGGGACCTCGGCGCCGGTGGTCCGGGTCAGCCCCTCGGCGACCCGTTGCCCGCCGCCGGTGCCGAACACGTCGACCATCTCGTCGCAGTGCGGGCAGGGCAGCCCCGACATGTTCTCCACGACGCCGACGATCTTCTGGTGGGTCTGCACCGCGATGGAGCCGGCCCGCTCCGCCACCTCGGCGGCGGCCTGCTGAGGCGTCGTCACCACCAGGATCTCCGCGTTCGGCACCAGCTGCGCCACCGAGATGGCGATGTCACCGGTGCCCGGCGGCAGGTCGAGCAGGAGCACGTCCAGGTCGCCCCAGTAGACGTCCGCCAGGAACTGCTGGAGGGCGCGGTGCAGCATCGGGCCGCGCCAGACCACCGGGGCGTTGCCCGGGGTGAACATCCCGATCGAGATGACCTTCACGCCGTTCGCCGACGGCGGCATGATCATGTTCTCGACCTGGGTGGGGCGGCTGTCCGTGCCCAGCATGCGCGGCACCGAGTGGCCGTAGATGTCGGCGTCGACGACACCGACCTTCAGCCCGTCCGCCGCCATCGCCGCGGCCAGGTTGACCGTCACCGAGGACTTGCCGACGCCGCCCTTGCCGGAGGCCACCGCGTACACCCGGGTCAGCGAGCCCGGCTTGGCGAACGGCACCTCGCGCTCCGCCGTGCCGCCGCGCAGCGAGGCGGCCAGCTCCTTGCGCTGCTCGTCGCTCATCACGTCGAGCTCGACGCTGACCCCGGTGACGCCCGGCACCCGGGAGACCGCCTCGGTGACCTCGCGGGTGATGGTGTCGCGCAGGGGGCAGCCGGAGACCGTCAGGTAGACGCCGACCGCGACCGACCCGTCCGCCGCGATGTCCACCGATTTGACCATCCCGAGTTCGGTGATGGGGCGGTGGATCTCGGGGTCGTTCACCGTCGCGAGCGCGTCGCGCACCGCGTCTTCGGCGGGCACTGCGTCGGGAGCGTCGGTCGTGTCGGTAGCCATGCCCCGATGGTACGGCGCCGGACCGACGGCGAGGAAAGGACGTCAGCGGTCGCGTTGGTCACTTTCCGCAGGTCGCTGCTGATCCAGGTCCTTGAGCAGCTCCTCCAGCTCGGAGCGGATCCAGTCCCGGGTGGCGACCTCGCCGAGCCCCATCCGCAGCGCCGCCACCTCCCGGGTCAGGTACTCGGTGTCGGCGATGCTGCGCTCGTGCCGGGCGCGGTCCTGTTCGAGGTTGACCCGGTCCCGGTCCGACTGCCGGTTCTGCGCGAGGAGGATCAGCGGCGCGGCGTACGAGGCCTGCAGCGACAGCACCAGCGTCAGGAAGATGAACGGGTACTCGTCCCAGCGCAGCCCCGACGGCGCGGCGATGTTCCACACCACCCACAGCAGGATGACGACCGTCATCCAGACGATGAACCGGCCGGTGCCCAGGAAGCGGGCGATCCGCTCCGAGAGCCGTCCGAAGGCGTCCGGGTCGTACTCCGGCAGCGGCCTGCGCCGCCGGATCTGCGGCAGGTCCAGACGGCGCACCCGCTCGGCGCGCTCCACCCGCTCCGGGCGCGGGCGGTCGGTGTGCCCGTCGCGGCGGTCAGCCTGCATGGGCGGCTCCCCACGCCCGGGGGACCTCGGACTCGCGCCAGTCCTCGGGCAGCATGTGGTCCAGGACGTCGTCCACCGTGACCGCGCCCAGCAGGTGCCCCGCCTCGTCGACGACGGGCGCCGCGACCAGGTTGTACGTCGCGAGGTAGCCGGCCAGCACCGGCAGCGGGGCGTCCGGCGGCAGCGGCCGCAGGTCGTTGTCCACGATCGCCCCGACCAGGGTGAAGGGCGGGTCGCGGAGCAGCCGCTGGAAGTGCACCACGCCCAGGTAGGTGCCGGTGGGCGTCTGGTCGGGGGGCCGGCACACGTACACCTGCGCGGCGTGGGCGGGGGTCAGGTCCGGGTCGCGGACCCGGGCGAGGGCCACGGCGACCGTCGCGTCCGGCCGGAGCACGATCGGTTCGGTGGTCATGATGCCGCCCGCGGTGCTCTCCTCGTACGACATCAGCCGCCGCACGGAGGCGGCGTCGTGCGGGCGCATCAGGCCGAGGAGGCGCTCCTTGTCCGTCTCGGGCAGCTCGGAGAGGAGGTCGGCGGCGTCGTCCGGGTCCATGGCCTCCAGGACGTCGGCGGCCCGCTCCTCTTGGAGCTTGCCGAGGATCTCCACCCGGTCGTCGTCGGGCAGTTCCTCCAGGACGTCGGCGAGCCGGTCGTCGTCGAGCGCCGCCGCGACCTCGGCGCGGCGCTTGGCGGAGAGGTGGTGCAGGACGTTCGCGAGGTCCGCGGGCCGCAGCTGTTCGAAGGTGGCCAGCAGGTTGGCCGCGCCCTGCCCCTCCTCCTCGACGGAGAAGCCGGTGACGGCCGACCACTCGACGGTCAGGGTCTCGCCGCGCCGCCGCAGCGCGCCGCCCCGGCCGCGCCGGACGAAGACCTTGTCGATCTCCCAGTCCCGGCGGCCGGCCAGCTGGGACACCGAGACGTCGAGGACCGTGACCTCCTCACCGGTCTCCACCCGCCGCACCCGCCGGTCCAGCAGCTCGCCGATCACCAGGGTCTCCGTCGGCCGCTGTTCGAAGCGGCGCATGTTCATCACCCCGGTCGTGATGACCTGGCCGGACTCCACACCGGTGACCCGGGTCATCGGGACGAAGATCCGGTGCCTGCTGACGACCTCCACGACCAGCCCCAGCACGTGCGGCGGCCGGCCGCCCACCCGCAGCATCACCACCAGATCGCGCACCCGGCCGACCTGGTCGCCGTGGGGGTCGAACACCGCGACGCCCGCGAGGTGGGAGATGAAGACCCGGGGGGCGCCACCCGCCATGTCGAGCGCCTCCTTAAATCCGGGCAAAAGCCTCGATATCGGATTCAGGCTAACGTGCCCCGGTCGGGGCCGCCGGAACAGGGGAGCCGGACGGCTGCCTGTCGAGCCGCGGGTACCGCCCAGGTACGCTGCCGTCTGCTGTCGAGGTCACCCGCATCCAGGAGGCACAGCCGACGTGACTGCATTCCCCCGCACACGGAACGCGGTACTCGTGGGGGCCGTGTGCACGGGACTCGCCGCGGTGCTGGCCGGGTGCGGCAGCGGTGAGGACCCCGACGCCGGGACGAACGGCGTCGGCAAGCTCTCCGCATCGAAGATCGAGAGCAAGGCCCGCAAGGCCGTCGACGGCGCCGAGGCGGTACGGCTGGCCGGCAGCCTCGTCACCAAGGGGCGGACCTACCGGCTCGACATGCGGCTGAAGAAGGACGGCGGGATCGGCGAAGTCTCCACCAAGGGCAGGCGCTTCGAGCTGCTGCGGGTGGGGGACGAGCTCTATCTGAAGGCCGACACCGCCTTCTGGACCGGCCAGCAGGGCGGCTCCACGCCCTCCGACAGCGCCGCGGCCAGCAAGCTCGACGACAAGTACGTCAAGGTGCCCAGCGGCGACCCCGCGTACAAGCAGCTCAGCGGCTTCACCGAGATGGACCTGATGCTCGACGGCCTGCTCGGCCTGCACGGCAAGCGGGTCGCCGGTGACCGCGGCAGCGTCGCAGGGGTGCGCACGGTCAGGGTCACCGCGGGGGACGGCGCCGGCGGCGCCTTCGACGTCTCGCTGGAGGGCACGCCCTACCCGCTGCGGCTGCAGCGCGCGGGTGGCGCCGGAGTGGTCCAACTCTCCGACTGGAACCAGGACTTCGGCCTGAAGGCGCCGGACAAGGAACACATCGTCGACTACGGCCGGCAGATCTCGACCAACTGAGGCGTCGGGCGGAGCCGCTCCCGGCCGCCGGAAGGACCCGCACAACTCCCGCGGAACCGACCTTGGCAACGGGCCCCAACAGGCCGCGCAACTCCCGCGGCACCTGCCTTGGCAGTCGGCCCCAGCAGGCCGCGCAACTCTCGCGGCACCCGCCTCGGAGCAGGCCGCGCCCTACTCCGAAGCCCCGCCCCGGCGGCGCTTGCGGCCCAGGAGCCCCCGGCCCAGCAGCTTCGGCAGCGCGGCGGGAATCGGGCGCCGCGTGGTGGCGGGGGACTGCGGGGGCACGGCGGCCAGTGAGCCGTCCGGCAGCCCGGCGGGGGCACCCGCGGGCTCCAGCCGCAGCACCCGGCACTCCCGGGCCCAGCGGTCGGCGATCCGCTCGGCGTCCGGGGCGTTCAGCCGCTTCCCCTTCAGCTCGTCCACGGCGGCCTGCCAGCCCTCGCTGCCGGGGGCCAGTTCGGTCACCCGGGCCGGCCAGCTCACGAGGCGCCCGCCCTTGTCCTTGCTGCGCACGGTCACCTCGGCGGCTGCGCCGTCGGTGAGACCGAGCCCGGTGAACGGCTGCTCGCCCGGACCGTCCCCGACGAGACAGGCGGCGCCGTCGAGCCACAGGTGCCACAAGGAGCGGGCCGGCGCGACCGCTCCGTCGCTGCCCCGGACCCAGATCAGGCCGGACTTCTTGGTGGCCTCCTCGATGAGGGCGCGGTCCATCAGGGCGGGCGTCTGCGTCATGACCTCACCCTAAGGGGTCCTTGCACGATGACCGCCCGGGTCGCGCGGCCCGGCACCGCACCTCGCCGCGTTGCCGAACAGCCCTGGTAGCTCCGCTGCAAGGACTCTCCGGCGCCTTGCGATGCACGGCACCGGACCACGCGACCCATCGGACTCATAGTGCAAGGACCCCTGAGCCTCGCCGCCCGGCCGCCTCCGGGCCGGTCACGGCTGCGCCGCCGGAGCCCCGCCATGACGGCGCCCGCCCCGCCATGACGTCGCCCCCTCCACCGGGACGGCGTCCGCCCCACCGGGACCGCGCCCGCCCCGCGGCCTACGCTGAACGGGTCCGCTCCGCCTCCCGCCTCCGCACCCGTGAGGACCCCGTGCCCGCAGCCCCGACCCGTACCGGCCGGACCCCGGCCCCCGGCGCGGTGGCCGCCCACCGGATCGACCTGCTGCTCCTCGCGGTCGCCGTCTCCGGGATCTCCTTCTCCGCGCCGCTCATCGCCGCGACCGCCGCACCGGCCCTGGCCATCGCGTTCTGGCGGAACGCCATGGGGGCCGGCGCGCTCGCCCCGCTCGCGCTGCTCCGGCACCGGTCCGAGCTGCGCGGCATGGGCCGCCGGGAGCTGCTGCTGTCCGCCGCGGCCGGCGCCCTGCTCGCGCTGCACTTCGGGCTCTGGCTGCCCAGCCTCCGCCTGACGTCCGTGGCCTCCTCGACCGCGCTGGTCACCACCACGCCCATCTGGACGACCCTGGTGCTCCGGCTGCGCGGGCACCGGCCGCCCGGCCTGGTCTGGGCGGGCACCGCCGTGGCGTTCCTCGGCGTACTGGTGCTCACCGGGGTGGACCTGTCGCTGTCCCCGGCCGCCCTGGCCGGTGACGCCCTCGCGCTGGGCGGCGGCATGGCGGCCGCCGGGTACGTGCTGATCGGGTCCGCGGTGCGCCGCACCGTGACCACGACCGCCTACTCCACCGTCTGCTACACCACGACCGCCGCGCTCCTGCTGGTGGCCTGCCTGGTCTCCGGCTCCGCGCTCGCCGGGTACAGCGGGGAGACCTGGCTGAAGCTCGCCCTGCTCACCGTCTGCGCCCAGCTGCTCGGCCACACCCTGATCAACCGCGTGGTGCGCGGTCTCGGGCCGTCCGTGACCTCGACGGCGATCCTGCTGGAGACCCCGGGGGCGGCGCTGATCGCCGCGGTGTGGCTGGGCCAGACCCCGCCCCTGGCGGGCTGCGCGGCCCTGCTGGTGATCCTCGCCGGCCTCGCCCTGGTCATCAGGGGCGACCGCGACCGGATGCCCTGACGGGCGGCCGGCCCCGGCCGTCGGACGGGCGCCCTGCCCTGCCCCGGCCGTCGGACAGGCGCCCCGGCCCCGGCCGTCCGACGAACGCTCGGAGCCGGCCGCGGCGCCGGCGGCCGGGGCTTCAGGCCCCGGCCGGGGCGCGGCCGGTGCGCTTCAGGCCCCGCTCCGCCCCGGCCGGTGGGCCGGCGGAAGCCCGCTCAGAGCCAGCCGTTGCGCTTGAAGCCCCGGTGGATCGAGAAGCAGATCCCGACGATCACCGCCATGACCGACGGATAGCCGTACTTCCAGTGCAGCTCGGGCATGTAGGTGAAATTCATGCCGTAGACGCCGCAGATCATCGTGGGCACGGCGATGATCGCCGCCCAGGCGGTGATCTTCCGCATGTCCTCGTTCTGCGCGACGGTCGCCTGCGCGAGGTTGGCCTGCAGGATGGAGTTCAGCAGGTCGTCGAAGGACACCACCTGCTCGTTGACCCGGGCCAGGTGGTCGGCGACGTCCCGGAAGTACTTCTGGATGTCCGGGTCGACCAGCCGCATCGGCCGCTCCGACAGCAGCTGCATCGGCCGCAGCAGCGGCGAGACGGCCCGCTTGAACTCCAGGACCTCCCGCTTGAGCTGGTAGATCCGGCTCGCGTCGCCGCCGCGGGCGCTGCCGCCGCCGGGCGCCGAGCTGAAGACCTCGATCTCCACCTCGTCGATGTCGTCCTGCACCGCGTCGGCCACCGCGATGTAGCCGTCCACGACCTGGTCGGCGATGGCGTGCAGCACGGCGGAGGGGCCCTTGGCGAGGAGCTCCGGGTCGTCCTGGAGGCGGTGCCGCAGGGCCCGCAGCGAGCCCTGGCCGCCGTGCCGGACGGTGATGATGAAGTCCCGGCCGGTGAAGCACATCACCTCGCCGGTCTCCACCACCTCACTGGTCGCGGTGAGCTCGGCGTGCTCGACGTAGTGGATGGTCTTGAAGACGGTGAACAGGGTGTCGTCGTACCGCTCCAGCTTGGGCCGCTGGTGCGCGTGGATCGCGTCCTCCACGGCGAGCGGGTGCAGCCCGAACTCCTGGGCGATACCGGCGAATTCCTGCTCGGTCGGCTCGTGCAGTCCGATCCAGGCGAAGCCGCCCTCGGAGCGCACCCGGCGCATGGCCTCCCCGGGCGTCAGCTGTTCCCGGACGCGGTTGCCGTCCCGGTACACGGCGCAGTCCACCACGGAGGTCGGCGCACCGGGCTGTTCGGTCCCGGTGCCGCCGTAGCCGGCGAGCCCCTTCCGCAGGGCGGGGCGCACGGCGGCACGCAGGTCACGGATCATCGACATGGCAGGCTCCTTTACGGGCCGGCCGTCGGCGGCTGGGTTCCGCGGGGGGAGGGTTCCCCGGGGGAACAGCGCTGCCCGTAATACCGGCGTACGCCTTCTGCACGCCGGCAAAGCGGGCGGCACCGCTGTCGCCGCGGTGACGGCAAATCAAGGCACGGACGAGTCACACAACGAGGTCGCTCTTCCGGATTGCCGTGAACCTCAGTGGTTTCGCCGCTCGGCGGCTGGGTACGGAGGCTTCAGATCGCGAAGAAGTGGCAGCGCACGGAAGAACTGTTGGTACTGCACGGTCGACTAGGATCCACCGCAGCCCCACCTCCTCCGGCCGGTTCCCCGTAGGGAAAACACGGATCGCGACATGCGCCGCGAGACTGATCATCAGGGCTCGGACATACGGTGCTGCTGCGTGCTGCCCTGATCAGCGGCCAAGACTATCAGTCGACCGGCGTGTCAAGTCTCGACTTTGCCTCCTGCATACGCGTTCTATGCTCACGGTATGTCAGACGTTCTTGAGCAGGTCGAGGCCCGGTTGCGGTCGGCGCTGGGTGCGCCGGACGCGCGTGCCGCGGTCACCTTCCTCGGCACCGACCGCATCGAGGTCCTGCGCTTCGCCGACGGCGATGTGGTGCGCTACGCCACGCTCGGTATGTCCGCGCAGCCGATGACCGACCCCACCGCCGCCCTCGCCGACCCGGTGCGCGGTCCGCGCGCCGAGCTGCTGATCTCCGTCCGCACCGGGCGGGCCGATACCGACAAGGTGCTCCGTCCGCTGGCCGTGCTGGCCGCCTCGCCGCAGGTCGAGGGGGTCGTCGTCGCGCCGGGGGCCTCGCTCGACGTGGGCGAGCCGCTCTGGCCGGAGGCGCCGTTCTCCTCCGTGCTCGTGGCGGAGTCCGGCGGACTGGTGGAGAACCTGGAGCTGGACGAGCCCCTGGAGCCGGTGCGCTTCCTGCCGCTGCTGCCGATGACGGCCAACGAGGCGGCCTGGAAGCGGGTGCACGGAGCGGGTGCCCTGGAGAAGCGCTGGCTGACGCACGGCACGGACCTGCGCGATCCGCAGCGCAGGTCCGTACCGCTGGACTGAAGGTCTTGCAGAGGGCGCGGGCCCTCAGGCGTCAGGCGGGCTGGGCGGCGGGCACCGCGTCCTCCCGCTCGTGCGCCGGCCGCGGCTCCTCCGCGGCGGGGCTCAGCGAGCGGCGCCGGACCGCCACCACGGCCGCGCCCGCGACCGCCGCGCCCGCGGCGACCACGAACGGCATGTGGATGTCGGTCCACTCCTCGATCTTCGGCGCCAGGAACGGCGCCGCGGCGGCCGCGAACCAGCGGACGAAGTTGTAGCCCGCGCTGGCCACCGGGCGCGGCGCGTCGGACACCCCGAGCGCCAGCTCCGTGTAGACGGTGTTGTTCAGGCCGATGAGCGCGCCGGAGAGCACCGTGCAGACGATGGCGGTGGTGCGGTCGCCGTAGCCGAGGACCAGCAGGTCCGCCGCGAACAGCACGAGGGACCCGCCCAGCACCGTCAGGGAGCCGAAGCGCTTCTGGAGGCGGGGCGCCACCAGCACGGAGAAGACGGCGAGCAGCACACCCCAGGCACAGAAGACCGCGCCCGAGCCGTACGGGGTCATGTTCAGCACGAACGGCGTGAAGGCCAGCACCGTGAAGAAGGCGTAGTTGTAGAAGAACGCCGAGGCGGCGGCCGAGGCGAGCCCGCCGTGGCCGAGCGCCCGGACCGGGTCCAGCAGGGACGTCCGCCGGGCCGGCCGCGGCTGCTCCTTCAGGAACGCGGTGATGGCGACGAAGCCGACGGCCATCAGCGCGGCGGTGCCGAAGAACGGGTAGCGCCAGTTCAGGTCGCCGAGCACCGCGCCCAGCAGCGGTCCGCAGGCCATGCCGAGACCGAGCGCGGACTCGTAGAGCAGGATGGCCGCTGCGCTGCCGCCCGACGCCGCGCCCACGATCACCGCCAGGGAGGTGGAGACGAAGAGGGCGTTGCCCAGGCCCCAGCCCGCGCGGAAGCCGACCAGTTCGCCGACCGAGGTGGAGGTGCCGGAGAGCGCGGCGAAGACGACCACCAGCGCGAGGCCGGCCAGCAGGGTGCGGCGGCCGCCGATCCGGCTGGACACGAAGCCGGTGAGCAGCATGGCGACGGCGGTGATCAGGAAGTACGAGGTGAAGAGCAGGGAGACCTGGCTGGGCGTGGCCTGCAGGCCACGGGCGATCGACGGCAGGATCGGGTCGACCAGGCCGATGCCCATGAACGCCACCACGGCCGCGCCCGCCGTGGCCCAGACGGCCCCCGGCTGGCGCAGGATTCCGGGACCGCCGGTATCGAAGGAGTCCTCCACGGCGCCGCCGCTGCTTCTGCTCTGCTGCATGGTCTGCCACTTCCTCCGGCTCGACGGAACATCGCTGTGCGCTACACACAGTAGGTTAGGTAACCTAATTAATGCAAGCTACATGTAAATCGCTCCGACGCCGCCACAACCGGACGGGTGATCGTCCTTGACGCGGCGACGGCCGGGGAGGACCGTGGGGGCCTATGAGGGGCGAACCCAGTTGCCCGAAGTGCGGTGGCCGGGTCCGGGCACCCGGTCTCTTCGCGGATTCGTGGCAGTGCGACATTCACGGCACCGTGCACCCTCTGCAACCCGTCGTCCCGCCGAGCGTCGAAGCGCTCGGCGTGGTCGTGGGCCGGACCCATGTCCCGGTGTGGATGCCGTGGCCGCTGCCCATCGGCTGGCTGTTCACCGGAGTCGCCTGCGCCGGTGACGACCGCAACGGCGGCCGGGCCACGGCTGTCGCCTGCTCTGGACCCGGCCCGCTGGGCGGGGTCGGCGAACTGATCCTGGTGGCCGAGGAGCTGGGCGTCGGGCTGGGCGCCCGGTACGCGGGCATCCCCGGGCCCGACCCCGGGGCGCGGCTCTGCGTCGACAAGCCGCCGGACGCCAAGCTGCTGGCCGCCGGCCGGCCCACGCCGCTCTGGCACGTCGGCGGCGTCCCCGGGGACCGGGCGGTCTTCGCGGGGGAGGCGCGCGGCCTGTGGCTGTGGGCGATCGTCTGGCCGGAGCTGTCCGGGCTGCTGCTCTACGACGAGCTGGTGCTCACCGATCTGCGCGAGGCCGGCGCCGAGATCGACCTCGTGCCGTGCGGGGCGCTATCGCCCCGCATCCTCTCCTGACGCCCGGCGCGGAGCCCGGCGCCTGCGCGGGGCGCCTGAGGCCGGTCCGGAGCCGCCCACGGCCCGCCGCCGCGGGCCGTCGCGCCCGGGCCGCCTTCCGGGTCCGGACCGCCGACCTCGGCTGCTGCACCTTCACGATCGCTGGGGGCGGGGTTCCCCAACGGGCCCGACCCGATGTCGCGGGCAGTCCCGCCCCGATGCCGCGGGCGGTGCGGAACCGCTCCGTCCGGGGCGGTGCGCCCGCCCCGTTATCCTGGAGCGTCCCCCCGTCCGCGACCGAAACCCGGAGGCGTGCCGCGTGCGTATCGACCTGCACACCCACTCCACCGCTTCGGACGGCACGGACACCCCCGCCGAGCTGGTGCGGAACGCCGCGGCGGCCGGACTCGACGTCGTGGCGCTCACCGACCACGACACCGTCGGCGGCCACGCCGCGGCGAAGGCCGCGCTGCCCCCGGGCCTGACGCTGGTCACCGGCGCGGAGCTGTCCTGCCGGCTCGCCCCCGCCTCGCTGGAGGCGGACGAGCGGGACGGTATCGGCCTGCACATGCTCGCCTACCTCTTCGACCCCGACGAGCCCGACCTCGCCCGTGAGCGGGAGCTCGTCCGGGACGACCGGGTCCCCCGGGCGCAGGCCATGGTCGCCCGGCTGCGTGAGCTGGGCGTGGGGATCACCTGGGAGCGGGTGGCGGAGATCGCGGGCGACGGGGCCGTCGGCCGGCCGCACATCGCCACCGCCCTGGTCGAGCTGGGCGTCGTGCCGACCGTCTCCGACGCCTTCACCCCGGACTGGCTCGCCAACGGCGGACGCGCCTACGTCGAGAAGCACGAGCTCGACCCGTTCGACGCCATCCGCCTGGTCAAGGCGGCCGGCGGGGTCACCGTCCTGGCCCACCCGCTGGCGGTCAAGCGCGGCGCCTGCGTGCCCGAGAGCGCCCTGGCGGAGCTCGCCGCGGCGGGGCTGGACGGCGTCGAGGCCGACCACATGGATCACGATCCGGCGACCCGGGCCCGGCTGCGCGGCCTCGCCGCCGACCTCGGCCTGCTGGCCACCGGATCCAGCGATTACCACGGCAGTCGCAAGACCTGCCGCCTCGGGGAGTACACCACCGACCCCGAGATCTACGGCGAGATCGTGCGCCGGGCGACCGGTGCCTTCCCCGTGCCCGGCACGGGCGGCTGACCCGCCCCGCACCCCGACCGTCCGTTACGGCTCCCGCCGCTTCTCGTACCACTCTCCCCGCAAGGCTGCCCCGTGTTCGACATCGCTCTGTTCGGCTCCGTCTTCGTCACGCTGTTCGTGATCATGGACCCGCCCGGCATCACGCCCATCTTTCTCGCGCTGACCTCCGGCCGGGCCGTCAAGGTCCAGCGCCGGATGGCGCTCCAGGCGGTTCTCGTCGCCTTCGGCGTCATCGCCGTCTTCGGCCTCTGCGGTCAGCAGATCCTCGACTACCTGCACGTCTCCGTGCCCGCCCTGATGGTCGCGGGCGGACTGCTGCTGTTGCTCGTCGCCCTCGACCTGCTCACCGGCAAGACGGACGAGCCCACGCAGACCAAGGACGTCAATGTCGCCCTCGTGCCGCTGGGTATGCCGCTGCTCGCCGGCCCGGGCGCCATCGTCACCGTGATCCTGGCGGTGCAGCGGGCCCACGACGTCAGCGGTCAGCTCTCGGTGTGGGCGGCCATTCTCGCCATGCACGTCGTCCTGTGGGTGACCATGCGGTACTCGCTGCTGATCATCCGGCTGATCAAGGACGGCGGTGTGGTGCTGGTCACCCGGCTGTCCGGCATGCTGCTCTCGGCGATCGCGGTCCAGCAGATCGCCAACGGCGTCACCCAGTTCATCCAGGGCGCCTGACACCGGCCGGGCCTGCCCCGGACAGCGCAGCGCCCCCGCACGGTGTGTGTGCGGGGGCGCCGGGCAGAAGCCCTACCGGGCCGCGGTGTCGGCCGGGCGGATGTAGATGCGCGTGCCGCTCGCCGCGGCCTGCTGCACGATCCGGTTGACGGAGGCGGCGTCCACGACGGTGCTGTCCACGGCGGTGCCGTCGACGTCGTCGAGGTGCATGATCTCGAAGCGCATAGGGCTTCTCCCTTCGTCTGATCCTCCTGCAGGAGAACTCTGGTGCGGGATTCATTCCACGATGGGCCCGCGATTCGACACGGCCATTGCCTGACCGTTAAGAGTGGATTGCGGGACTTCGGTGTCCCGCGTGCCGCCCGGTACAACCGAGGTGCACCCTGCAAACATTCCCTACGCTAAGGAAAATATTCGCATGACTAACTACTGGCGGGTAGGGCCGCAGGTTGTGGCCGTTCTCCGGGCACCCGGAGAATGAGTCCCTTATGAGCGACGCAGAGCCCCCGAGGCCCATCGACCCCGCCGCGGTCACCGCCGGCATCGAGCGGACGAACGAGCTGCTCCAGCGTGTGCTGGCGAAGGTCTCGACCACCCCCTCGATCCACGCGGTGTTCGCCGACGCCGGCTACGTGTACGCGGCCATGGGGCGGCTCGCCGCCGGCACCGAGGACCGGCGCGCCTTCGACCTCGACGCCGAGGGGCTCATCGACGCCTTCATCGACAAGGCCCGGACGATCTTCCCGGACAGCCGGCTGCTCCGCGTCTACTGGTACGACGGCGCCCGGCGCCGCCTCCACACCACCGAGCAGCAGCGGATCGCCGAGCTGCCCGACGTCAAGGTCCGGCTGGGCAACCTCAACGCCAACAACCAGCAGAAGGGCGTCGACTCCCTGATCCGCACCGATCTGGAGACCCTCGCCCGTCACCGCGCCATCAGCGACGCGGTGCTGATCGGCGGCGACGAGGACCTGGTCTCCGCCGTCGAGGCGGCGCAGAGCTACGGGGCCCGGGTGCACCTGTGGGGCATCGAGGCCACGGGCGGCCGCAACCAGGCCGACCCGCTGCTCTGGGAGGTCGACAGCCAGCGCACCTTCGACCTCGACTTCTGCAAGCCGTACGTGACCCGGCGGTCCGCCGGGTACGAGCCGTTCCCGGACACCGGCGGCGAGGGCGCTCCCGCGCCCGGCCGTGAGGACGTCCGCTTCGTCGGCGCCCGGGTGGCCTCCCGCTGGCTGGGGGAGCGCGGCCGGGACACTCTGGCGGAGCTGCTGCCCGGCCACCCCTACCTTCCGGGCTCCACGGACCAGGAGCTGCTGAACGAGGCCGAGGGGCTGCTCCAGCACTCCCTGCGGGGCCATGCCGACCTGCGGCGGGCGCTGCGCGACGGCTTCTGGGACCACCTCCAGGCCCAGCTGCTCTGACCAGGGGCCCTGGCGTCCGGATCGGGCCGGGCCGGGCTCCGCGGCGCCCGGGAACGGCTCCGGCGTCTCAGGCGCGCTGTCAGGCCCCGGCGCCCTCCCGGGGCCCGACGCCCTCCCGGGGCCCGTCGCCCTCCCGGGCCCCGTCGCCCTCCCAGGCCCCGTCGCCCTCCCAGGCCCCGTTGCCTTCCCAGAATGCGGCGAGAGCCTCGGCCGTCGGCCGCGGACGCTCCGCGGCGGGGGAGTGCTCGGCGCCGTCGACCACCGCGCGCCGGGCCGCCAGCCGGTCCGCCATGGCGTCCATCAGCGGCACCGGCCAGGCGTAGTCGACGACACCGGAGAGCACCAGCTTCGGCAGCGGCACCGCGGCCAGCTCGTCCACCCGGTCCGGCTCGCCGATCAGCTGCTTCCCGGTGGCGATCAGCTGTTCCGGGACGGTGCCCTGCCAGCGGCGGTGCAGGAACTCCCGCACCGCGGGCGGGGTCGCGTCCCCCGCGGCTTCCGGCGGGTCGAGCTCCCGCATCGCCTGCCAGACCGTCTCCATGTCCCACACCAGCAACGCGTCGACCAGCAGCTTGGTACGGGCCTGCTGGGCCTCGCAGATCGCCCCCGGCCCGGAACTCATGATCGTCAGTGAGGCGAACGGCGTGCGGTCCGCCAGGACCGCGGCACGGGCGATCAGGCCGCCCAGGGAGTGGCCGACCAGATGCACCGGCCCGCCGTCCGCACCCACCGCCGCGGCCAGCGCGAGGACGTCCCGGGCCAGCTCCGCCTGCGCGTACGCGCCCTCCTCCCGCGGCCCGGCGGACTCGTGCTGCCCGCGCCCGTCGACGGCGACGACCCGGAAGCCCCGCTGGGCGAGGGGCTCCAGCAGCGCGATGAAGTCCTCCTTGCTGCCGGTGAATCCGGGCACGAGTAGGGCGCTGCCGAGGCGCGGGGTACCGGCCGGCGGCACGGCGTCGTGCACCGCGAAGTCACCGCGCGCGGTGCCGAGTCGGTGGGCCCGGGCGCACGGGGGGAGGGTGAGGAAGGGGGGCCTGCTCATGCGGTTGAGGCTAGCGGCCGTCCCTGACGTCCCGGCATCCGGCGGGCGGCACCGCCGCGACGGGCGTGCGGAATCCGCCGAACGGACCGATGGCCGGGCCGATGCGCTCGTGGCGGGCCGGGGAGGAGCGGCGCGGCGGCGGATCCGGAACGCCGGACGGCCCGCACCCCCGGGGGGGGGGGGGCCGTGCGCCGGCCCGCGGTGTGAGCGCTCCCGCGCGGGCTCGGGCGTGGGAGTTCGGAAGA
>NZ_JBEOXS010000071.1:0-34872 GCF_040296705.1 Streptomyces sp. NPDC002055 | reverse complement strand
CTTTCTTTTTTCACAATTTTTTGTTGTTTTTTTTTCGTTGTTTTCTGTTTTTTTTGTTTTTTGTGTCTTTTTTCCTAATTTTCTTGACGATACAGACAGCAAAACGACTTGTCTGTGCGCATTCACTCGATCGTGGAGGCCGGTCCGCCCCCGCCCGGTCCGCCCCCGCCCGGTCCGCCCCACCCGCGCCCCCTCCCACGCTCGGCTCCGCACTTCGGGCGATGAGGGACACTGGAGGCTTGTCCCCCGGAGACGCACGAAAGGCGCCAGGCGTGAGTGGACCCCTGATCGTCCAGAGCGACAAAACACTGCTCCTGGAAGTCGACCACGAGCAGGCCGACGCGTGCCGCCGCGCCATCGCCCCGTTCGCGGAGCTGGAGCGCGCCCCCGAGCACATCCACACCTACCGGGTGACCCCGCTCGGGCTGTGGAACGCCCGGGCCGCCGGGCACGACGCGGAGCAGGTCGTCGACGCCCTCGTCGAGTTCTCCCGCTACCCGGTGCCGCACGCCCTGCTCGTCGACGTCGCCGAGACCATGGCCCGTTACGGCCGGCTGCGGCTGCTCAAGCACCCCACCCACGGTCTCGTCCTGGAGTCCACCGACCGCCCGGTCCTGGAGGAGATCCTCCGCTCGAAGAAGATCCAGCCGCTGGTCGGGAACCGGATCGACCCGGACACCGTGGCCGTGCACCCCTCCGAGCGCGGGCAGATCAAGCAGACCCTGCTGAAGCTCGGCTGGCCCGCCGAGGACCTCGCGGGCTACGTCGACGGCGAGGCCCACCCGATCGAGCTGCACGAGGACGGCTGGGCGCTGCGGCCCTACCAGCAGCAGGCCGTCGAGGGCTTCTGGCACGGCGGCTCCGGCGTCGTGGTCCTCCCCTGCGGCGCGGGCAAGACGCTGGTCGGGGCGGGCGCGATGGCGACCGCGAAGTCGACCACGCTGATCCTGGTCACCAATACGGTCTCCGCCCGTCAGTGGAAGCACGAGCTGATGAAGCGGACGTCCCTGACCGAGGAGGAGATCGGCGAGTACAGCGGTACCCGCAAGGAGATCCGGCCGGTCACCATCGCCACGTACCAGGTCCTCACCACCAAGCGGAAGGGCGTCTACCCGCACCTGGAGCTCTTCGACTCCCGCGACTGGGGGCTGATCGTCTACGACGAGGTGCATCTGCTCCCGGCCCCGGTCTTCAAGTTCACCGCCGACCTCCAGGCCCGGCGCCGGCTCGGGCTCACCGCCACCCTCGTCCGGGAGGACGGCCGTGAGTCCGACGTCTTCTCCCTGATCGGCCCGAAGCGCTTCGACGCGCCCTGGAAGGAGATCGAGGCGCAGGGCTACATCGCTCCGGCGGACTGTGTCGAGGTGCGGGTCAATCTGACCGAGACCGAGCGCCTCGCCTACGCGACCGCCGAGACCGAGGAGAAGTACCGCTACTGCGCCACCACCGCGTCCAAGCAGCGGGTCACCGAGGCGCTGGTGGAGCGGCACCGGGGGCAGCAGACGCTGGTCATCGGGCAGTACATCGACCAGCTCGACGAGCTCGGCGAGCACCTGGGCGCCCCGGTCATCAAGGGCGAGACGACCAATGCCCAGCGCGAGAAGCTCTTCGACGCCTTCCGGCAGGGCGAGCTCGGGGTCCTCGTGGTGTCCAAGGTGGCGAACTTCTCGATCGACCTGCCCGAGGCGACGGTGGCGATCCAGGTGTCCGGCACGTTCGGCTCCCGGCAGGAGGAGGCGCAGCGCCTCGGCCGGGTGCTGCGGCCCAAGGCGGACGGCCACCGGGCCGTCTTCTACTCGGTGGTGGCCCGGGACACGATCGACCAGGACTTCGCGGCGCACCGGCAGCGGTTCCTCGCGGAGCAGGGGTACGCGTACCGGATCGTGGACGCGGACGATCTGCTGGCGTCGGACGAGGCGTAGGGCGAGGCGTAGGCGGGGCGGGTCGGCAGCGCGCGGGGTGCAAGCGGCGCGCCGACGAGGCGTAGGCGCGCGGGCCAGGGGCGTGCGCGCGGGTCAGGGGCGCAGGCGCTGCACGCGGCCTGCGAGCGCAGGGCGCGTGCGGCGCAGGGCCCGTGCCGCACCAAACGCGTGCGCCGCACAGCCCCACGGCGCACGGCCGCATGCGGCCACAGGCCGCGTGCGGCTCAGCGGCGGCGGGTCACCAGCGCCGGCTCGTCGAACTCGCCCAGGACGGTCACCCGGAACGCGGTGTCCGCATACACGCGGATCGCGCGCAGGACGTTGCCCAGCAGGTGCCGTGGGTGCGGGGGAGCCGCGATGCCGAGGGCCGTGCTGCCCCGGACGGGCGACGCGGGGACCGGAGTGAAGGATGCGGCGTTCATGTCTCCATGATGCGTTTCATCCGTTTGGAGCACATCGGTCCAGCGGCTGAGGCCGTCGGCCCCACTCCTCACTCCTCCGGCGCACCCACCGCCCTCCCAGGGGTGGAGCCACCGGGAGGCGGCCTCCCGATCCACGCCCAGCCACCACCGTCATCGGGGGCTGAGCACGCGAAATGCCTGGGAAACCAAGGCCTGCCGCCGCGCACGGACAGGACCCGCGCAGACAGGCCCCGCAGGCCGGATGTGATCGGTACCGGTGACCGAAACAAACCGTTCGACCGGCCTCGCCCCGCTCACTAAAATCGCCCGTCTGCCGCCTCCCGACCTGCCCCGAGCAGGAGCGCCTCCGCGGGCGCCCGGGGAGCCACCGTCCGGACGGCAACCGGCCGGTTTCTCTCATTCACCCGATCACCCCCGGAGGCAACGTCGTGCCCGCGCAGTCGCGCCCATCCCCCAGTCGCGCCCGCACCGAGGACGCCACGGGCCCCTCGCCGGAACCGGACGGTGACGGTCCGCTCGCCCGCGAGCGCGCCCACCTCGCCGAGTCCCGCGCCGCACTGCGCGCCATGCGCACCGATGTCGAAGCGCTCGACCTCTCCAACGTCACCGCGAACTGGGTGAACGCCACGGTCCTCCAGTCGCAGATCGACTCCCGCATCAAGGCGCTCGCGGACCACGCCCACACGCCGCTGTTCTTCGGCCGCCTCGACTATCAGCACGCGGGCGCGCAGTACGGGGACGCTCCCCGGCCCGGCCCGAGCGGGGCGGGCGCGCCCGCCCCGAGCCGCCCCGGAGACGAAGCAGCCGGCTCCGGACCGCACGGGGCCACCGGCACCGGGACGGACAGGACCACCGGCACCGGGCCCGACGGGACCACCGGCACCGGTCCGAACGGCACCACCGGCACCGACACCAGGACCGAGGAGCCCGGCGACCGCTGGTACATCGGCCGGCGCCACGTCCACGACGCGCACGGCGACCCGATGGTCGTCGACTGGCGCGCCCCCGTCTCCCAGCCGTTCTACCGGGCGTCCAAGAAGGCGCCGATGGACGTCCGGCTGCGCCGCCGCTTCGGCTACACCGGCGGCGAGCTGACGGCCTACGAGGACGAGCACCTCACCGATCCCGACGAGGCCGCGGTCGGCACTGCCAGCAAGCTGCTCCAGGCCGAGATCGAGCGCCCCCGCGTCGGCCCCATGCGGGACATCGTCGCGACGATCCAGCCCGAGCAGGACGAGATCGTCCGGTCCGGCCTCGACCGGACGGTCTGCGTCCAGGGCGGGCCCGGCACCGGGAAGACCGCGGTCGGCCTGCACCGGGTCGCGTATCTGCTCTACGCGCACCGGGAGCGGCTGGCGCGCACCGGGACCCTGGTCATCGGGCCGAACCGTTCCTTCCTCCACTACATCGAGCAAGTCCTGCCCACCCTGGGCGAACTGGAGGTCCGGCAGGCGACAGTGGACGACCTCCTGTCGCACGTCGAGGTACGGGGCGAGGACACCGCCCGCGCGGCCCGCATCAAGGGCGACGCGCGGATGGCCCAGGTGCTGCGGCGCGCGGTCCGGTCCGGGGTGACGACGCCGGCGGAGCCGGTGGTCGTGGTCCGCGGCTCGCGCCGCTGGCGCGTCCCGGCGTACGAAGTGGCGGAGATGGTGACGGAGTTGCTGGCCCGGGACATCCGGTACGGCGCCGCCCGGGAGGCGCTGCCGCAGCGGATCGCGCACGCCGTGCTGACCCGGATGGAGGCGGCGGGCGAGGCCCCGGACGACCGGGTGCAGAACGCGGTGGCCCGCTCCGCCCCCGTCAAGGCCGTGGTCAAGGAGGTGTGGCCGCCGGTGGATCCGGCGAAGCTCGTCCTCCGGCTGCTGTCCGACCCGGAGTTCCTCGCCGCGCACGCGGACGGTGTGCTCTCCGCCGACGAGCAGAAGGAGATCCTCTGGGCGAAGCCCGCCCGGGGCGTGAAGTCGGCCCGCTGGTCCCCGGCCGACGCGGTCCTCGTCGACGAGGCGTCCGACCTGGTCGAACGCACCCACTCGCTGGGGCATGTCGTCCTCGACGAGGCCCAGGACCTCTCCCCCATGCAGTACCGGGCGGTCGGCCGCCGCTGCTCGACGGGTTCGGCGACGGTGCTGGGCGACCTCGCCCAGGGCACCACCCCGTGGGCCACCGGCACCTGGACGGAGGCGCTGGGGCACCTGGGCAAGGGCGACGGCGCGCGGGTGGAGGAGCTGACGGCCGGTTTCCGGGTGCCGCGCGAGATCATCGCGTACGCCTCGCGGCTGCTGCCGCGGATCGCGCCGGAGCTCGCGGAGTCCACCTCGGTCCGGGAGGCGCCGGGCTCACTCGTCGTCCGGCCCGTGGCGAGTCCGGCGGAGCTGGACGGGACGGTCCTGGACGCGTGCCGGGAGGCGCTGAGGCGCGAGGGGTCGGTCGGTCTGATCGCGGCGGACGCCCGCCTTCCGGCCCTGACCTCCGCCCTGTCGGCCGCGGGAATCCCCCATCTGTCGCCCGGCGAGGAGACGTCGGCCGAGGTGCGGCTGACCCTGGTCCCGGCGTCGCTCGCCAAGGGGCTGGAGTACGACTACGTGGTCCTGGACGAGCCGGCCGCGGTGGTCGACGGCGAGCCGGACGAGCGCACCGGCCTGCGCCGGCTGTACGTGTCGCTGACCCGTCCGGTCTCGGGCCTCACAGTCGTCCACGCGGCACCGCTGCCCGCGGCTCTGGCGGACTGACACCGAGGGGGCGAACCGCCCCTCGCCGCCGACCGTCAGAGCGCCGCGCGCCACTCCTCCACCGCTGCCGCCGACACCGGCGCGGCCCACCCCTCCGGCCGGGCCGCGCTGCCGATGTGGAAGGCGTCGATCCCGGCGGCGCGCAGCGTAGGGAGGTGGTCGAGGCGGAGGCCGCCGCCGGCCATGATCCGGGGTTCGTACCCGGGCTCGCCGGAGCGCGCCGCCTCGGCGAGGAGGGTCGGCAGGCCGTCGTCGACGCCCGTCGGCGATCCGGCGGTGAGGAAGGTGTCCACGCCCGGCAGCGCGGCGATCTGTGTGCGCAGCGCATGCCGGTCGGCTGCCCGGTCGATCGCCCGGTGGAAGGTCCACGGGCAGCCGTCGATGACGGCCATCAGCATTTCGACGGCCACCAGGTCCGGGTGGCCCTCGTGGTCCAGGAACCCGAGGACGAACGCGTCGGCCCCTTCCGCCCGCAGCTCCGCCGCCGTGCCGCACAGCCGACGGATGTCCGTGACGCCGAACCCGGCCTGCGGGCGGAGCATCACCCGCAGCGGGAGGTCGACCGCGGCCCGGATCTCCGCGAACGCCTCCCGGGACGGGGTGAGCCCGTCGGACGCCATATCGGTGACCACTTCGAGCCGGTCCGCGCCCCCGGAGCGCGCGGCGACCGCGTCCTCGGCGGTGAGGGCGATGACCTCGAGAATTGGTCTAGACATATGTCCAAGGTTGCCACAGGAGAACCGCCGCCGGAAGCAGCCGCGCACGGCTGGGGCGGGGCCTCGCCGTCCATGGCCGGGACAGAACACAGCGCCCGGCCGGGACGGACCACAGCACCTGCCCGGGGACGGACCGCAACGCCTGCCCGGACGGACCACGGCACAGCAGGGCAGGGCAGGGAGGCCCCGTCCGGCACCCGTGGCCCACAATTGATCCATGGCCTCCACCGCCGTTCACGACATACTCCTCGCCCGCTGGTCCGAGCTGTTGCGCAGGTGCCAGGAGGACGCGTCCCCGGACCCCGCCGCCTACGGTGAGAACCTGCTCGGCCGCTGGGCGGAGCCGCAGCGCCGCTATCACACCACCGACCACCTGCTGGCGGTCCTCGACCGCGTCGAGGAGTTGGTCCACCACTGTGCCGACCCCGACGCGGTACGGCTCGCGGCCTGGTTCCACGACGCGGTCTACCGCCCGGACCGCTCGGAGAACGAGGAGCGCAGCGCACAGCTCGCCGAACGCGCCCTGCCCGAGGCCGGGGTGTCCGCCGCGCGGACCGCCGAAGTCGCCCGCCTCGTCCGCCTCACCGTCACGCACGACCCGGCGCCCGGGGACACCGACGGGGAGGTGCTGTGCGACGCGGACCTGGCCGTACTCGCCGGGCCCCCGCAGGCGTACGCGGCGTACGCGGCGGCCGTCCGCCAGGAGTACGGGTTCGTCCCGCACGAAGCGTTCCGCGAGGGCCGGGCCGCCGTGCTGCGCCAACTGCTCGACCTGCCCCGGCTGTTCCGCACGGAGGCCGGACACGACCGCTGGGAGCGGACGGCGCGCCACAACATGGCCACCGAGCTGGAACTCCTCACCTCCACCTGACGGGGGCGCAGGGCCGGGGCCGGCGCGATGAGCGCCGAACCCGGCCCGGCCTCCGCCCGGCCGCCCCATCCGCCCGTGCCGTCCGCCCCGCTGCGCCCCGTCCCGTCCCGTCCCGTCCCGTAAAACAGTGGTCGGGTCCGGTCACGCATGGCACAGTCACCGTCGTGACCCTGCTGGATCTGCTCGTCGACTTCGCGCGCACCGGCCGCCTCGGGCCGCTGCACTGCGGCATGCCGCTCGCCGAGGCCGAGGAGTTGCTGGGCCCGGGCCACCCGCACCCGGCCATCCGCATGAAGGGGCCCGACATCGACGGCTACCCCTACACCTGGGGCGGCCTGAGCCTGGATGTCACCCGGCGTGCCGTCAGCTCGATCGGCCTCTTCTTCTGTCCGGGCTCCACGATCGAAATCCCCGCACCCGTCCTGCCCGCCGCCGGGCCGGTCGCGGCGACCGTGGCCCGCGAGGAGCTGATCGCCGCCTTCGACGCGGCGGGCTGCCGTCACGCCGTGCGCGGCGTCCTGACCTTCGGCCGTCAGTCGTGCGTCGTCACCCAACCCGCGGAGGTCTCCTCGGTCTTCGTACTTCCCGGTCGGAACGATCCGGTGCCGGACCGCGAGCGGCACTACCTGCGAGCCATGAACACCCACCGGATTCCCACGGAACCGGTCGATGCAGCGCTTGGATGAAGCGATGACCCTGCATTCCGATGTGGCCGAGTTGCTGGCGGAGGCCGGCATCCTCGACGTGGACGTCGACGAAGCCGTCGCGGACGAGCACGTCCGATCGTCCGCATACCAACGCGTCGTCTCGGTAACCACTTCCTCGCGGAGCCGCGACCGAGACCGCGCGACAGTGGCCACGATCCTGCGCGACCCCATGGAGATGGTGTCCAAGACGGCGGTGGTCCACCTCGTGGACAGGGTGGCGATGAAGATGACCGGTCCTGCCGAGTTCCGGCAGTGGTCGGCCGAACTGCTGCCGGAGATCGACCAGTTCAAGACGGAGGGCTACCGCGAGTTCATTCGCCGCCGCATCCATGACTGGCTGTTCCACCTGTCCGTCAAGGACGGCCATGTGCCGACGTCGGCCGAGTTGGCGAAGGTCACGTACTGGATGCAGCGCTTCCTCGCCACGGAGTCGACGTCGCCGACGGTACTCGCCCTGCTCGCCGAGTCAGGCAACAGCAAGAAGATACGAAATATCGCGAAGAACCGAGCCGGAAGCCGCAAGCTGAGAACGCGATGAGTCGGTAGTGGCCAGGCACGCCGACTGCATCAGCCACAAGAACGGCGTCATGCCCGACGATCATGCAGGAGAACACGTCCGGGGACAGCGGTCACGCCAGGGGGAGACATGACAACGGAGAACGAGCGACGGCCACTGTCCACCCGGGCAAAGGTCGCCGCCGCGGCGGGAGTTCTGGCCTCGCTGGCGCTCCTGGGCTGGCTACGCGACCAAGCCGCAGCGGCAGCCCTGGTGGTTCGCGGAGACCGTCTGGGCGGACATCTGTCGACCGCAGACCTCGACGCGCTCCTTCCGGCCGAGGCACGGCTGCACGGATCTCGAACCGCCCGGGAGGACCATCCACCCGGCGCGCTGACGCTGCCCGCCATTCGGCGGCAGGCCGTCCACGGCGCCCGGGAACGCCGGGCACCGGCTCCCACTCGCCCGGTGCACCCCGGTCCACCCCGTCCGGCGCGCGCCCGGAAGCGGAACCCGTCGGCTCAGCTCCGCTCCGCGCTCTTCCGCCGCCGCAGCCCCGCCTCCGTCAGCCGCCGCACCAGCTCCTTGCTCCCGACCTCGATCGCCCCCGCCCCGACCGCGTCCGCGTAGCGGTGGCTCGGGACGTCGTAGTGGTCGCGCTCGAACGCCCGCTCCGGCGCGCCGATCCGGGCCGCGAAGGCGTGCAGCTCCTCGTAGGAGACGTCACTGACCAGGTGCGACCACATCCGGCCGTGTCCCGGCCAGGTCGGCGGGTCGATGTAGACCGCCACGGTTCAGCGCCTCAGGGCGGTGTCCAGCCGCCCCACGGCGGCGACGACCACGCCCGCCTTGCCGCAGACCCAGTGCGGGTCGACGCCGAGGGCGGGTTCGATGTCCAGCGCGTGCGGGTCGCCGCCCTCGGTGCACACCGGGCAGAGCGGCCACCGCCCGTACCGTTCGAGCAGCGCGTCCTGGACGTCCTGGGCGATGAGTCCCACCACGTAGGCCACGCCGTCGGGCCACTGCTCGACCCACCACCTCCGGTGCACCACCGAGTCCTCGACGAGGGAGACGACATCGGCCTGGGCCACACCCCCCGCGGTGAGATCGGCGATGACGAGGGCGCGCGCGGCGTGCAGGGCGGACTCCAGCTCCATGGGGCCATTGTCACGCCCCTGGACACGAGGGGTTGACTGCACCCCAGGCTGAAAATACCTTCCAATAGTGAGCAGCAATGTGAAGGAAACTTTCAGGAACAGTGCAGCCGACAGGAACGGCGGAGTCGGCACGCCGCGGACCGCCGCCGAGCACAGTGCCGCCGAGCACCGTACGGCCGACCCGTCCCCCGCATCCGGACCGCAGCGCCCGTCCGCCCCACACAGCGTGCCCCGCACCCCCGCCCCGCCGGCGCCCGCGGCCCTCGCCGCCAAGGTCCGGACCCTCGGGCCGTCGATGACCCGCTCCATGCAGCGGGTCGCCGAGACCGTGGCCGACGACCCGGCCGGCTGCGCGGCGCTCACCGTCACCGCCCTCGCGGAGCGCACCGGCACCAGCGAGGCGACCGTGGTGCGGACCGCCCGCAGCCTCGGCTACCCCGGCTACCGCGATCTGCGGCTGGCGCTGGCCGGGCTCGCCGCCCAGCAGCAGTCCGGTGCCGCGCCCGCCGTCACCGCCGACATAGCGGTCGACGACCCGATCTCCTCCGTGGTCGACAAGCTCGCCCAGGAGGAGCGGCAGTGTCTCGCCGACACCGCCGCCGGACTCGACACCACCCAGCTGGAGGCGGCCGTCGCCGCGCTCTCCGGCGCGCGCCGCATCGACGTCTACGGCATAGGCGCCTCCAACCTGGTGGCGCAGGACCTGGCGCAGAAGCTGCTGCGCATCGGCCTCATAGCCCACGCGCACGCCGACCCGCACCTGGCCGTCACCAACGCCGTGCAGCTGCGCACCGGTGACGTCGCCATCGCCATCACCCACTCCGGCGGCACCACCGACGTCATCGAGCCGCTGCGGGTCGCGTTCGACCACGGCGCCACGACCGTCGCGATCACGGGCCGTCCGGACGCGGCGGTGGCGCAGTACGCGGACCACGTCCTCACCACGTCCACCGCCCGCGAGAGCGAGCTGCGGCCCGCGGCGATGTCCAGCCGGACGAGCCAGCTGCTGGTCGTGGACTGCCTGTTCGTGGGGGTCGCCCAGCGGACGTACGAGTCGGCGGCGCCCGCCCTGTCCGCCTCCTACGAGGCCTTGGCCCACCGCCACAACCCCAAACACCCGTGAATCACTCTCACTTCCGGGAGAGAGCCACCCCATGACCTCGACCGCCGACTCCGCCCGGCTCAGAGCCGAGCTGGACAGCCTGACCACCGAGGCGTTCCGCAGCGAACTGGCCGACATCGACCGGCTGCCCACCCTCGACATCGCGAAGATCATGAACGGTGAGGACGCCACCGTCCCGGCCGCCGTCGCCGACCAGCTCCCCCGGATCGCCGCCGCGATCGACGCCGTCGCCGCCCGGATGGCCCAGGGCGGACGGCTGATCTACGCGGGCGCGGGCACCGCCGGACGGCTCGGGGTGCTCGACGCGAGCGAGTGCCCGCCGACGTTCAACACCGCTCCCACCCAGGTGCTCGGGCTGATCGCGGGCGGCCCGGCCGCCCTGGTCACCTCCTCGGAGGGCGCGGAGGACGACGCGGAGCTGGCGGCAACCGACCTGGACTCCCTCGCGCTGGACCGGCGGGACACGGTCGTCGGCGTCTCCGCCTCCGGCCGCACCCCGTACGCCGTCGGCGCCGTCGGCTACGCCCGCTCCTGCGGCGCGCTGACGGTCGGGCTGGCCTGCAACACCGGTTCACCGCTCGCCGACGCGGCGGACCACCCCATCGAGGTCGTCGTCGGCCCGGAGCTGGTGACCGGTTCGACGCGGCTCAAGGCCGGCACGGCGCAGAAGCTCGTGCTCAACATGATCTCGACGATCACCATGATCCGGCTGGGCAAGACCTACGGGAACCTGATGGTCGACGTCCGGGCCTCCAACGAGAAGCTGCGCGCCCGGTCCCGCCGGATCGTTTCGCTGGCCACCGGCGCGACCGAGGCGGAGATCGAGGCGGCACTCACGGCGACCGACGGCGAGGTCAAGAACGCCATCCTCACCCTCCTCGGCGGCGTGGACGGCCCGGCCGCGGCCCGGCTCCTCCGGGAGGCCGACGGCCACCTCCGGACGGCCCTGCACGCGGCCCGGGGAACGGAGTGACCCCGGCCCGGGGCTCGCACCACCGGTCACGGGCCCCGCACCACCGGCCCGGGGCCGGCCACCGGGCCGGAGCCCGTCCGGCACCCCGGACCCGCCACGCCCCGAACGCCCGAACACCCAACCGCCCAACCGCCTGACCGCCTGACCCGCGGCCACCCGGCCGCGTGACAGCGGTGGACCGCCCTCCCGGGCTCCCGCCTTCCCCCACCTGGCCCCTCCCGGATGCGACGGCCCGTCACACCCCGACGGCCCGCCACACCCGCCACACCCGCCCCACCGGCTCCACCACCCGCTCCATCACCGGCCCCCTCACCGCACCCACGGACACGTCACCACCCGTCGCACGGCACCCGCCCCGACCGCCGTGGACACCCAACCCCCCGCGAACCCACCCTTCCTGCCCGGCACTGCCCCCACAGCACTGCCCCGCACAGCAAGGCACCCACATGGCACCAGACCCGGACCAGTACCGCGCCACCGCCGCCGCGATCCTTCCGCTCGTCGGCGGTGCCCGGAACGTCACCTCCGTCGCCCACTGCATGACCCGGCTCCGCCTCGGGCTGGCCGACCGCACCCTCGTCGACGACGAAGCCCTCAGAGCCCTCCCCGGCGTCCTGGGCGTCGTCGAGGACGACACGTACCAGATCGTGCTCGGCCCGGGTGTGGTCGCCCGGGTGACACCGGTGTTCGAACAGTTCGTCGAAACCGGGCGGAACGCCGACGCCGTACGCACCGCCTGGACCGGCCAGGGCGGCGACCCCGAGGACCCGCGGCCCGCCGCCCCGGGGCACGGCCCGGTCACCGCCGGGGAACTCGCCGACCGGGGCGCCGCGATGCGCGCGGACCGCAAACAGCGCAACGCCACCCCGGTCAAGCTGTTCCTGCGGCGCATCGCCAACATCTTCGTCCCGCTGATCCCCGCCCTCATCGGCTGCGGCATCGTCGCGGGCATCAACGGCCTGCTGACCAACCTCGTCAGCACCGGCCACGCCGCCTGGGCCACCTCGCTCGTGCCCGCGCTCGCCGTCATCGCCTCCGGCTTCATGTCGCTGATCGCGGTCTTCGTCGGCCTCAACACGGCCAAGGAGTTCGGCGGCACCCCGATCCTCGGCGGCGCCGTCGCCGCGATCATCGTCTTCCCGGGCGTGGAGAACGTCAGCGCCTTCGGCCAGAAGCTGGCCCCCGGTCAGGGCGGCGTCCTGGGCGCCCTGGGCGCGGCGCTGCTCGCCGTCCAGGTGGAGAAGTGGTGCCGCCGCTGGGTGCCCGGCACGCTGGACGTGCTGATCACCCCGACCGTCACCGTCCTGGTCTCCGGCCTCGTCACCCTCTTCGGACTGATGTACCTGGCGGGCGAGGTGTCGACGGCGATCGGCTCCTTCGCCGGCTGGCTGCTGGGCGCGGGCGGCGGCGTCGCCGGGTTCGTCCTCGGCGGCCTCTTCCTGCCCCTGGTCATGCTCGGCCTGCACCAGGCGCTGATCCCGATCCACACGACCCTGATCCAGGAGCAGGGCTACACCGTGCTGCTCCCGGTCCTCGCCATGGCGGGCGCGGGCCAGGTCGGCGCCGCGGCCGCGGTCTACCTGCGGCTCCGCCGCAACACCTCGATCCGCACCACCATCCGCTCCGCCCTCCCCGCGGGCCTCCTCGGCGTGGGCGAGCCCCTGATCTACGGCGTCTCGCTGCCGCTCGGCCGCCCCTTCATCACCGCCTGCGTGGGCGGCGCGTTCGGCGGCGCCTTCGTCGGCGCGCTCAACCAGCTCGGCAACACGGTCGGCTCGACCGCCATCGGCCCCTCCGGCTGGGCCCTCTTCCCGCTCCTGGACGGCAACGGAGGCGCCGTGACAACCGTGGCCATCTACGCGGGCGGGCTGCTCGTCGGCTATCTCGCCGGTTTCCTGATCACCTACTTCTTCGGCTTCAGCACCCAGATGCTGGACGAACTGAACGCCGACCCGGCGCAGACGAAGCACCCCGTCACCACAGGCGGCCCGGCCGCCCCGTCGCCCACCCGCACCCCGCCCCCGGCCGACGACGACGTCCAGCGCCTGCCCACCTGAACCGACACCGCTGCCCCGGGGCCTGGTGGGCTGAGACGTGACGGGCTGGGGCGTGGTGGGCTGGGACGGGACGGGCAGAGACCTGGTGGTCTGGGACCGCCGCACCGTGACCGCCGCACCGTGATCGCCGCACCGTGACGGCCCGCGCCTCAGCCCTGCGGGCCCCGGGGCCCGTTCTCCATCCACGCCCGCCACGGACGGGTGATCAGTTCCCGATAGCTGCAGTGCGACGGATGCCGCCCCGCGTGCCGCAGCGACCAGTCCTGGGCGTCGGTGACCTCCTCACCCGTCACCGACCGCTCGCCGCACACCACGCACTCCATCGCGAACGTGAACGGCTCGGCGTCCGGTTCACGGTCGGGGGCCAGCGTCCACCGCTCCCGCCGGATCACGGTGTGGGCGCTCATGGGAGCCTGCTCTCACGGTTCAGCTCGGTGACCCGCGCCCGCAGCATGTCCGTGGGCCCCGCGGGCCGCAGCTCCTCGGGCGGACAGTCCCACTCCAGCCCGCCCCCGGGCGGCCTGAGCTGCACATACGGACCCTCGTGCCCCATGACCCGTCCGATCCGGTCCTCGCGCACGTCCACGACGTACGCGCCGGGTTCCGGGATCATGACCGCTGCTCCCGCAGTGCGGCCACCAGCTGCCGGGCCGTGGCGAGGTTGCAGCGCCCCAGGTCCACCAGCGGCGGAACGTCCTGCGCGGCCCACGACACCGGGTCGACCCGCAGCGACGGCAGGACGACGCCCGCCTCACCCAGTTCGGCCCGCAGCTCTCCCAGCGTCTCTTCCACCACGTGTACGCCCTCGGTCGCCGCACGCGGTTCTTCGTCTGCCGTCATCGATTCCCCTTCCACGCTGAGTATTGGTGTTCTCCACACAGCGTGTTCATGCACGATTAGCCTGAACAGGGGTGAAAGCCCAACAAGTCCCTGTGCTTGACGAGGAGTCGAGTCATCATGCCCCCACGGAAGAAGCTGGATCCGTCCTCCTCCCCCCGCGCTCTTCTCGGCGCCGAGCTGCGCCACAAGCGCGAAGAGGCCGGTCTCACCCAGGATGAGCTGGGCAGACCGTTGTTCGTGAGCGGCTCGTTCATCGGCCAGCTCGAAGCCGGGACCCGCCGCATGCACGCCGAGTACGCCCGGCAGATAGACGACATCCTGAAGACGGACGGCTTCTTCGAACGAAACTGCGAGGCCGCCACGAAATCCCGCTACCCCGACCACTTCGCCGAGGCGGCGGAGGCAGAAGCGGTGGCGCAGACCATCAAGGAATACGCGCCCCTGCTCGTGCCGGGGCTGTTGCAGACGGAGGCTTACGCGCGGGCGGTTTTCCGCGCATTTCAGCCGACGGCGACGGAGGAAGTGATCGAGGAGCGTGTCGCAGCGCGACTCGAACGAGCCCGACTTCTCGACGACCCAACAACGCCCTTGTTGTGGGCCGTGCTGGACGAGGCCGTGCTGAGGAGGACGGTCGGCAGCCACACAGTCATGACCGCTCAGCTGCGGCACATCGCCGAACTGACGCACCGGCATCGGATCATCGTGCAGGTGCTGCCTTTCGCGGAGGGCGCGCACGCGGCACTGGGAGGTTCACTCAAGCTCATGACCTTCACGGACGCCCCTCCACTTGCGTACCTCCAGGGCCTCGGCACAGGGGAGCTGATGGACGATCCGTCGTCAGTGGCGCAGTACCACCACTCCTACGATCTCGTCAGGGCAGGGGCCCTGTCGCCGGAGGCATCTCTGGCTCTGCTCGAAGCGGTGGCGGATGATGACGAGCATGAGCATTGACCTGAGCGTTGCGCAGTGGCGCAAGTCCTCCTACAGCGACGGCAGCGGTGGAGACTGCATTGAGGTCGCCGAGGCATTCCCCGGTGCCGCCCAGTGGCGCAAGTCCAGCCACAGCGGGGGCAGCGGCGGAAACTGCATCGAAGTCGCTGAAGCATTCCCCGGTGCCGCCCAGTGGCGCAAGTCCAGCCACAGCGGGGCCAGCGGCGGGGACTGCGTCGAGGTGGCCGACGGCGTCACCGGCATCGTCCCCGTCCGGGATTCCAAGGACCCGGATGGCCCGGCGCTCGTGTTCCGGGCCGACGCCTGGACCTCGTTCGTCCGAGCCGTGAAGGACGGGGAACTCCCCACCTGAGCCCCGGGCTTCGGACTTCGAGCCACGGAGTCCGAGCCCTCTTCCAGTGGAACGGGAGGGTGGACTACCACCCACCCTCCCTCCCAAGCACCGCGCATACCAGGCGAGATGGCGAAGGGTGACCGGTTTGCCACGAACGGTTGCGACGCTCTAGCGTTCCCGCATAAAGAAGCAACCCCCGCAGGTGTTACCAGCACCGAACGGGGGTCTGACCACAAGATCGAGGCAACGATCCCATGGCTATCGAGCACTCTAATGCGCCCCTGCCCACCCCCGCACACCCCACGGCCAACCCGGGGTACGGAAAGCGGAACGCGCCCGAACAACGCCCGCCCCGTGCGAACGACTTCGCACACCTGCCCAGGCGCGAAGCATCCGTGGCGGCATACCTCGACCGGCTCCCCGAGGGCGCGGACATCTCCGTGAAGACCCTGGCCAAGGTCCTGCCCGACCACGGCCAATGCGCCCTCCGCACCGTCCTGCGCCGCCTGTCGGAGGCCGGACACCTGCGCCGCGTCAACGAGCACGTCACCGGCGAAAACGGCAGCCCGCACTGGGTGACCCGCACCTACTTCACCCGCACCCCGAGGGACGACGCCTGGTGGGCGGCGTTCCGCGCCGGACAAGTCCCCCAGGACCGCCCCCACTCCGAGCCGCCACCGACCCCGTCCACCCCGCACGCACCCCCTCAGCGCCCCCGTCAGCCGTCACCCGCACCGCCATCACCACCCTCCCGACAGGCGCCACCCGCACCGCCGCTGCCACCCACCCGGCAGCCGCCACCCGAACCACCCCCGCCGCCCTCTCGCCAGCCGTTACCCGCGCCCCCATCTCCGCCCTCGCACCAACCGGCCCCGTCACCCGCAGCGGCCCCCGCACCCGCACCCGCACCCGCACCCGCACCACAACGACCGCCCCGCAGCCGCGCGTACAACGCCCTGGCCGCACTCGGCCGCACCGATCCGCGCCTGACCCTCTCGGCCGCCGACTGCACGGCCCTCGAACCCCTGGCCACCGAGTGGCTGACCCGCGACCCGGACGAGTCCCGGCTCGTCAGCGCGTTGACAGCGGGACTGCCGCTACAGGTCCACAGCCCCGGCGCGTTCCTCCGCCGCCGCCTCACCGACAAGCTCCCACCCGAACGCCCCGAGCCCCTCGACCCCGAGCCCGACAACACGCCGGGAAGCGCACCGCCCCCGCGCCGCGCCCCACTCCGCATCCTGGAATGCACGGTCTGCCGCGCCCCAGGCCACCCGGACGCCCTCCCCGGCGGCCTCTGCGCCACCTGCCGCGGCGAAGACCGCCCACACCACCCGGCCGGCCTGACCCCCGACGAAGTCCACACCCACGTCCAACGCCTCCGCACAGCCGCCCGCACCCCGGAGAGGACTCGACAGTGACCGCGCCCTCCGCCCCGGACACCAGCGCACCTCGTCCTGCCCGGAAGGGAACGCCATGACATCGGAGAACATCGGAACCCACCGCGCACAGCTATCCGTCGAGGACTTCGAACAGCTCGCCCGGTCGGCCCCTGAGCCGACTGCCCTCGAATTCCTGGGCGGCAGAGCGGTGACCAAACCCGGTCGCGACGGCACCCACGGATGCATCCTCATGTGGTTGCTCAAGCAGTGCCTGCAACAACGCCCCGACCTCGCCCTCTACCCGGAGCAAGGCCTCAAGACGGAGCAGCACCGCACGGGCCGCGCCCGCCCGACCGGCTCGCTGGCCCCGGAAGGCTACTTCGCGGGACAGGGAGAGTGGTCCGAACCCGAGGGGGTGCTCATGGCCGTTGATGTGACACCACACGCCCCCGAAACCGACCCCCGCTACCGGGCGGAAAAGCGCGACGGATACGCCGCAGCCGACATCCCCGTCCACCTCCTGATCGACCGCAGCGCCTGCCCGGTCGCCGTCCACAGCGAGCCGGAAGGCGGAAAGTACCGCGGCCGGATGTCCTATCCGTACGGCGCCACCGTGGAAATCCCCGCACCGGTCGGGGTCACCCTGGCGACCGAAAAACTCAAGGACTATATCTGAGCCAACCAAGGCGCAGGGCAGAATAATTCAGCGGAAGACAAGTGCAGCCGCCTTTCTGCACGAAGCAAGGCGCCACCTTCCGGCGCCGAACAGAGGGAGCACTGATGCGCATCACCGCCAGGGCCGCGGGAGCCGTTGAGGACGAGGAGGATGAGGTCCTGGAAGCAGGATTCTCGGAAGGCGCGGACGGCTCCGGTGTCGCCCTCCTGTTTCAGCGCGACCTGTTCGCAGACACCCCATGGGACGGCGACCCAGAAACCACTGACCTCTTCTCGAACAGCTACTGCGTGACACTCGGAACGGGCCAGACCTGCTACGGAGGAATCGAAGAGATCACTTTCGAAGGAAATTCCGCGACGTTTACATTTTCGCCACGCACGGCAGAAACTCTGGGCCTCGGGGCACGACTGGCCGTCCATTTCGATATAGCGGCAGATGACCTGGAGGACTTCAAAGCAACGCTTCCTCGCATCATCACTTGGGGCACACCTACCCAGGTGCCGCAGTTGACAGGAATCTGAGGTAAAGCCGGTGCACTGCTCACGGCGGGTCGGTCACGCCACCGCGACCGGCATCCGTCTGCTGGAACCAGTGGACCGAGTAGGCCGCGAGCCGCACCGTGAGAGGGTGTCACAGATGACGAAGCGAACCACGGCCCTGGTTGTCGGTGTCACCCTCGGGCTCATGTGCACCGCATGCACCAGCGGAGAGGAAGGGCAGAAGAGGGTTCCTCCCTCCCCCGAACCGGCGGCATTGAAGCGGTTGCCGGACATCAGCATCAGCGGCGACCCGCTGGCCGGGCGAGAATCCGGGGAGTCACCCGGAACTCAAAGGGTCCTCGGCGAGGTACACAAGGGCAAAGCACGCATCATCGCCTACACCGAGGGCGACAGGTGCGGCGTCCTGGTGGTGAATTCCGGGCACACGAAGAACGCTTCGATCAACTTGATCACCGGGTGGCCGGACCACAAGTCCGAGGGCAGTTCCAACCTCCCAGCCGGCCCCTACAGCACCTCATCAGGGGCCGACTCGGAGGGCACTGGGCGGGCATCACTGTCATGCGGAAAGAACGCCATGGTGGTCCAGTACTCCTCAGACGTACCGGCTTCGGTTTCGCGGCAGCGCGGCTCGGTCACCACGGCCACCTCGCCCGGGAAGAAGAAAATCTCGGTGGTTGTGGCGCCCGGAGGGATCCGGAAGAGCATGATGGCCGATCTGCCGAAGAGCTTTTAGCCGGAGAGTTTGCAGCCGATGCGGTTTGCCCATGAGTATCGGCCCACGGCATCCGGACGAACCGCGTTCAGGAGGTCAGGAGTGCGGTGTAAGCGGCCTCCGCGGTCCGGGCCGGCGCAGTTCCCTGGGGGGCGTGGGCCAGGAAAGCCGACACATCGCCGGACTGTCGTATCCGTCCCTCACGGAGGACGGATACGTTGTCGGCGTCTTCGGCGAGATCAGCGACGTCATGGGTCGACATCAGAACCTGCACATCCTCGGTGAGCCCGCTGAGCGTGTCACGGAACACCCGCCGCTGGTGGGGGTCCATCCCCGCCGTCGGTTCATCGAGAAGCAGAACCCGGGCATCGTGGACGAGCGCCGCGGCCACGCCCACACGGCGCAACTGGCCGCCGGAGAGGCGTGTCGTCTTCGTGTTCTCCTTGTCAGCCAGCTCAACCCTGCTCAAACAGTCACGAGCTCGCTCCCAGGCGTCGCGCCGATTCATGCCCTTGAGCCAGCCCACGTAGGCAACGTACTCGCGGACACTGAGCGAGGGGACGGCCGTGATCGTTTGCGGCATCCAAGCGACCTCACGTCGATACGCCTTGGTCGGTGCGGCGAGGCTGCCCAAGGTGATGCTGCCCGAGCGGGAGCGAGCAACACCGGCGGCAAGCTTCAACAGCGTTGATTTCCCGGCGCCATTGGGTCCCAGCAGGATGGTCAACCCAGCGGGAAGCTCGTAATCGACATCTTCCAGAACCAGCGGACGCCATGGGCCGTAGGAGTAGTTGCAGGAACTAAAGCGCAAGGTCATCAGGTTTTCCTCGTCGGAAAGTACGTGGCCACGATTCCCATCGAGAACACCACAACGGCGATCACAGCAGCGTGCGTGGCGTCGAGCGGTTCGCGGACCACGGTCCAGGGGTAGGGGTCGCCCCCGGGCCGGACACCGATCAGTACGGCCAACATCAGCCATCCCACGGGAGCCATGACCGCAGGCGGTCCCGCGAAAGGGCGGACGCAGAGCATGAGACCGACCAGGAAGGTCGTGTTCCGCCCCGCTGCGACGATGTCCGACTGCCCCAGTACCGCACCGGCGGCACAGGTGATGAGTACGGCAACCGCCGTCACCCCGGCGGCGAGCGCCGCATCCAGCAGCGCCACCGGCCTCACGCCGGAGACTTCCGCGGCATCCAGCCGGGAGCTGAGGCTCGCCATGAGCCCTGCGGCTACCGGAACAGGAGTAAAAGTCATCAGTACCACCTGGCCGCTCCCATTGAGGAGCGACGGCAGCACGACAGATGTGTTGCGCGCGGCAATAGCGAATACCAGGAATCCTGCCAGAGCCAAGGGCAGCACCGTGTGACCACGCCGAGCCTTGAACCACCATGTCATGCCGGTCACGCGCCCCTTTCGCAGCCCTCGACCAAGCTGTTGCGGAACCACTTCGCCTGCTCCGGAACGGACATGGCAGCGACACGGGCGACTTCCGCCTCAACTCCCTGCTGTGGCTTTGTCGTTTTACGATACGCCGCCCCCTCATCGGTCACCCGGGCAACCCACGCCTGCACCACAGCCCCGGTAAAGGGGTCAGGACGTCTACAAGGGAACCGGACGGCCGAAAGGGCGAACTGGTACCGGGAGTTTCCTTTGTCCGCGATGACGGTCAACGGGACATGCCACGTCCGCGCGGTGGATCGCACGGAGAATCGGCCATCATTCAGAGTGTCGCTGATCAGGGCCGGCCTGCGGGTGACACCAGCAGCACGGAAGTCATCCAGCACAGAGGTCATTTGATCGCGCACCTCGGGCAGGCGACTGGCTGTCACACGCGGCATGCACACCCGGGGGCTCCGGCCGGCACACTCGACCGGCGCAGCGCCGGTCAGCAACGGCGGGTTGAAGGTCCACGTGTGGACCATCGCCCACGAACCTCCGACAGCCCCCAGCGCAGCCAAGCACGCGAGCGTCACGCGGATGGATGATCGACTCAGCGGTAGCCACAAGAGCCACATACTCGCCGCGATGCCCCCGGTGAGCAGAATGTGCGGCATCAGCGAGTGGACGGTGGCTCGCTCGCCGAACATCAGGGTGGTCGGGTACTGCCCGAACAAATGCCGAACCCAATTCGGCTCAACCGTCCACGAGAAGGCAACCACGATCCAGACAAGGACCACCATCAGGGGGGCAGCAATAAGGTGCGGAAGCCGAAGCCCGATGCCGAACCCAATACTGGCATGTGCGATACAGAGCAGCATCGCCATACCGAGAGGAAGCAGACTGCCCGGATCGGGGAGAACGCGCCTTTCACACAGCAGCAGCACGACCGGGGACAAGAGCATCAGCCATGCCAGCAGGATCGCGGGCACCAGCGTGAGCGCAGCAATATGGAATCGCGACCGACCGGCCCCCACGCTCCACAAACCATTCTGCCTGAGCTTTCCCCCTTCCCAGACCCCCAGGCCCGATACAACGGCGTACGCAAAGGAATACATCGTCCCGAGCGCCTCGGAAACGAGGGTGGGCGCATAATCGACACCCCCGGGGGATGACCCGTTCTTTCCGTAATAGAAAACAACGAGCACGAGCGAGAAAGGCAGAACCCGCAGGGCGCTACTGACTCGAAGTCGCGTGAAGAAGTTCACCAAGCATTCTTTCAAGGTACGAGCAGCGGAGCGAACACCAACGGTCCCCCTGCACCCGAGAATCCAATCGCTTCCAACAGAGCGATTCAACCCCTGAGGCTGCGGGCCTCCATCACACCGAACTCACGGACAATGCAGGCTGTCCAGCGGAGTGCGGTCGATTCAACCGCACTCCGCCGACTCTCTTCGCCGGTCAGTCCGACGCGGTGGTGTCTACCGTGTAGCTCTTGACATCCACGTTGTCCCACTGCGTGGAGTTGACATCCACGATTCGAACGTAGAAGCCGTTCCCTCGTGGCAAGTTGTTCCACTCACCCATGCTCTTGGCCGAGTCCGACCTGAAGCAGTCAGTGAACTTCTTCGAGTCGTACCCCGGGTCGGGCCGGAAGTCCTTGTCTTCGAAGTACCGGACCGTGACGCTGACCGGCCTTCCTGCGATCGACGTCGAATCGCAACCCTTGAACCAGAGTTGCGAGTACTGCTCATCCGACCATCGAGTGGACTCCCACCCCTCACGGCCGTTCCTGATCTTCTTGTCGTGCGGGGGATCGACCGCAACCGCAATGGCAGCCGAGGCCAGCACGAACAAGGAGGCAAAGCCACCGACTAACGCAGCACGCCCATTGACCCGAATGTCCATATTATGCATTCCCTCCCCTTAGCCCCGTTTTCATGCTTCATATAAGCATTGAAGGGGCTTTTTATGCACGTCGGGTACATCTAACTCAATCCTTCTGTACCTGTCAAATATTCGACCGGGTCGCACAGTCGGCATCGACACCCTCTCTATGCAACGTTCAATAAGGCGACAGACCTCAATACCGAAGGCGGCCGCACTTGAGGGCCCCGCTGCTCTGTCCTCGGCAAAGACATCGGCCGCCTCCGGCCGCCTCCGCCCGGGTTCGCGCCGATGCCCCGGCGGCGTGCCGAGTGGCGTCCCGGGCCGTGCGTAGGGAGGGTGGCCGAGGGGGCTGCTTGCCCACCGGCCGCCCCGGGGCGACCGGTCTCTACCAGGAGGCACCGATGTCCGAAGTCACCGCCCCGTACCAGCCCGGCACCCCGTGCTGGATCGATCTCGTGGTCCCCGACCAGCAGGCCGCGCTGGACTTCTACAGCGAGTTGTTCGGCTGGGCCGGTGAGGTCGGCCCGGCCGAGACCGGCGGGTACGCCGTCTGCACCCTGCGCGGGAATCCGGTCGCCGGGATCATGTCCGCGCAGGCCATGGGCGACCAGCCCGCGCCGCCCCCGGTGTGGACCACCTACATCGCCTCGGCCGACGCCGACGCCACCGAGCGGGCCATCGGCTCCGGCGGCGGCAATGTCATGGTCCCCACCATGGACGTGATGGACCTGGGCCGCATGCTGGTCGCGGCCGACCCGACGGGAGCCGTCTTCGGCGTCTGGGAGCCGAAGGAGTTCTTCGGCGCGGCCGTCGTCAACGAGCCGGGCTCACTGATCTGGAACGAGCTCAACACCAGCGACGTCCAGGCGTCCACCGCCTTCCTCTCCAGCGCCCTCGGCATCGAGACCACACAGATGGAAGGCGCGGAGAGCTACTACGCGATCTCCGCCCAAGGGCGTACCGTCGGCGGGCTCCAGCCGCTGAGCGAGCAGATGCCGTCCGGCACCCCCTCGCACTGGCTCGCCTACTTCTCGGTGGAGGACGTGGACGGGACGGTGTCCAAGCTCTCCGCCGCCGGAGGCACGGTCCTCAAGGCGCCGTTCGACATGGTGGCCGGCCGGATGGCCGTCGTCGCCGACCCGCAGTCGGCGGCCTTCGCGGTCATCGCCCCGAAGCCCATGTGAGCCGTCGAAGCCCGGACGCTCCCGGAGAACGCACGTCCCGACCGATCTCCGGGAACTGCCCGAGAAAACGCCCGAGGGCGGCACCCGTGATGGGTGCCGCCCTCGGTCCGTACAGCTGTGAACAGCCGATCCGTCGAGACGGATCAGAAGTCCATGTCACCGCCCGGCATGCCGCCCGGAGCGGCCGCGGCGGCCTTCTCCGGCTTGTCGGCGATGACGGCCTCGGTGGTGAGGAAGAGCGCCGCGATGGAGGCGGCGTTCTGCAGCGCGGAGCGCGTGACCTTGGCCGGGTCGATGATGCCCTCGGCGACCAGGTCGACGTACTCGCCGGTCGCGGCGTTGAGGCCGTGACCCGGGGTCAGGTTGCGCACCTTCTCCACGACGACGCCGCCCTCGAGACCGGCGTTGACCGCGATCTGCTTCAGCGGGGCCTCGAGCGCGAGCTTGACGGCCTGCGCACCGGTGGCCTCGTCGCCCTCGAGCTCGAGCTTCTCGAACACGGAGACGGTCTGCAGCAGGGCCACGCCGCCACCGGCGACGATGCCCTCCTCGACGGCGGCCTTGGCGTTGCGCACCGCGTCCTCGATGCGGTGCTTGCGCTCCTTGAGCTCGACCTCGGTCGCGGCACCGGCCTTGATGACGGCCACGCCGCCGGCCAGCTTCGCCAGGCGCTCCTGGAGCTTCTCGCGGTCGTAGTCCGAGTCCGAGTTCTCGATCTCGGCACGGATCTGGTTCACGCGGCCCTGGACCTGCTCGCTGTCACCGGCACCGTCGACGATGGTGGTCTCGTCCTTGGTGATGACGACCTTGCGGGCGCGGCCCAGCAGGTCGAGACCGGCGTTCTCCAGCTTGAGGCCGACCTCCTCGGAGATGACGGTGCCACCGGTGAGGATGGCGATGTCGCCGAGCATGGCCTTGCGGCGGTCACCGAAGCCCGGGGCCTTGACGGCGACGGACTTGAAGGTGCCACGGATCTTGTTGACGACCAGGGTGGACAGCGCCTCGCCCTCGACGTCCTCCGCGATGATCAGCAGCGGCTTGCCGGACTGCATGACCTTCTCCAGCAGCGGAAGGAGGTCCTTCACCGCGGAGATCTTGGAGTTGACGATCAGGATGTACGGGTCGTCGAGCGACGCCTCCATACGCTCCATGTCGGTGGCGAAGTAGGCGGAGATGTAGCCCTTGTCGAAGCGCATGCCCTCGGTGAGCTCGAGCTCGAGCCCGAAGGTCTGCGACTCCTCGACGGTGATGACGCCTTCCTTGCCGACCTTGTCCATCGCCTCGGCGATGAGCTCGCCGATCTGGGTGTCGGCGGCGGAGATGGAGGCGGTCGAAGCGATCTGCTCCTTGGTCTCCACGTCCTTGGCCTGCTCGAGCAGCTGGGCGGAGACGGCCTCGACGGCCTTCTCGATGCCGCGCTTGAGGGCCATCGGGTTGGCGCCCGCGGCAACGTTGCGGAGGCCCTCGCGGACCAGCGCCTGGGCGAGGACGGTCGCGGTCGTCGTGCCGTCACCGGCGACGTCGTCCGTCTTCTTCGCGACCTCCTTGACCAGCTCGGCGCCGATCTTCTCGTACGCGTCCTCGAGCTCGATCTCCTTGGCGATGGAAACACCATCGTTGGTGATCGTGGGGGCGCCCCACTTCTTCTCGAGGACGACGTTCCGGCCCTTGGGGCCGAGGGTCACCTTGACGGCGTCGGCGAGCTGGTTCATCCCGCGCTCGAGGCCGCGCCGCGCTTCCTCGTCGAACGCGATGATCTTGGCCATGTGAAGTGGTCCTCCCGGACGTCGGGGGTCCCTGGCACAGGGTGCAAGGGGCGGATTGCTCCGGACCGCGCTGGCGCCCGCGACGGACGACCTGCACACCTGGTGGTTTCCTTGTCCCACCCGGCCTGCGGGCCTCACCGACCCGGTCCTTCTGTCACTCTCAACGTCAGAGTGCTAACGCCAATGATTAGCACTCGACCCCCTCGAGTGCAAGCGCCCCCGAAGGGGATCCTTGAGGGGTGGTGGTCGGGTGACGGGTGGGCGCAAGCGCCCGCAGGGCTTCGATGAGGGGTGGCGGTCGGGCGACGGGTGGGAGCAAGCGCCCCAGAGGGCTCAATAGGGCATGGCGGTCTGGCGGACGCCAAACAGAAGCGGGCCCGCTCCCCGGGGGGAAGCGGGCCCTGCGCTGCAGTCAGTCGGCGCGTATCAGCCGGCTACACGGACCATGTCCGCCTGCGGCCCCTTCTGGCCCTGCGAGATCTCGAACTCGACCCGCTGGCCCTCCTCGAGGGTGCGGTAGCCGTCCATCTGAATCGCGCTGTAGTGCACGAAGACGTCCGCACCACCGTCGACCGCGATGAAGCCGTAGCCCTTCTCCGCGTTGAACCACTTGACGGTGCCCTGAGCCATCCCTAACTCCCCTATTACTGGCCCTTGCACAGGACCGCACTCCGCGGACCCGGGTCAGACCTCACCTCCCGACAGGTAGGAGGTGTGCGCCGTAACGCGTCGACCGCGGCTGAATGTATCCGCACAGATGCCCTCTGCAACAGGTCAAACGGACGAGAATTCTGAGCGGGGCCGCAGGGAGCTATCCCCTGAATCACCGTGAAGTCAGGACAAGTTGGGTCAGACAAACGGGCATCAACGCGACAAATCGCGCGCACACTTCGGGCACATCTTGTCGCGTTCTCATATGCGTTCGGCAGAGCTGCCGGTGGGGGATCGCTCAACTGTACCGCGATCAACCACACAGAATGGCCCCCTCCGTTTCTCTTACGGAAGGGGCCATTCCTATTTACGCAAGGTTCCTGCGTTTATGGTTCAGCAGCCGCCGGCGACCGCCGGAATGATCGATACACCCGCGCCGTCCGGCGTGGCCGTCTCCAGGCCCTCGCTGAAACGCACGTCGTCGTCATTCACATAGACATTCACGAATCGACGCAGCTTGCCGGTGTCGTCGAGCACCCGGGCACCGATGCCCTGGTGGTTCTTCTCCAGGTCCGCGAGCACCTCGCCGAGAGTCGCGCCCTCGGCGGGCACCTCGGCCCGGCCACCGGTGTACGTACGCAGGATCGTGGGGATTCGAACGTTGACGCTCATGCGAGGCCTGCCTCTCGGAACGAGTCAAGGGTGGGGCGGATGGTCGCGGACGGGCCCGTCGTCGGAGCCACGGCGTCCAGGGTCTTGAGGCCGTCACCGGTGTTCAGCACCACGGTCTCCTCGGCCGGGTCGATCCGCCCGGCCTCGATCAGCTTCCGCAGCACGCCCACCGTCACACCGCCCGCGGTCTCCGCGAAGATGCCCTCGGTGCGCGCCAGCAGCTTGATCGCGTCGACGACCTGCTCGTCGTTCACGTCCTCCACGGCGCCGCCGGTGCGGCGGCAGATGTCGAGCACGTACGGGCCGTCGGCCGGGTTGCCGATGGCGAGCGACTTGGCGATCGTGTCCGGCTTCACCGGGCGGACCACGTCGTGGCCGTCCTTGAAGGCCCGGGAGACCGGGGAGCAGCCCTCGGCCTGGGCGCCGAAGATCTTGTACGGCTTGTCCTCCACCAGACCGATGGCGATGAGCTCCTTCAGCGCCTTGTCGATCTTGGTGAGCTGGGAGCCGGAGGCGATCGGGATCACGATGTTGTCCGGGATCCGCCAGCCGAGCTGCTCGCAGATCTCGTACGCCAGCGTCTTCGAGCCCTCGCCGTAGTACGGGCGCAGGTTGACGTTGACGAAGCCCCAGCCCTCGCCGATCGGGTCGCCGATCAGCTCGCTGCAGAAGCGGTTGACGTCGTCGTACGTGCCCTCGATGCCGACCAGGTCGCCGCCGTAGACCGCGGCCATGACGACCTTGCCCGCCTCCAGGTCGTGCGGGATGAACACGCACGACCGGAAACCGGAGCGGGCCGCCGCGGCGCCGACGGCGCCGGCCAGGTTGCCGGTGGAGGAGCAGGACAGCGTGGTGAAGCCGAAGGTGCGGGCCGCCTCCACCGCGATGGCGACCACCCGGTCCTTGAAGGAGTGCGTCGGGTTGCCCGAGTCGTCCTTCACGTGCAGGCCGCCGGTGACGCCCAGCTCACGGGCGAGGTTGTCGGCCCGGACCAGCTTGGTGAAGCCCGGGTTCAGATTCGGCTTGTCGGCGACGTCGGCGGGGACCGGCAGCAGCGGCGCGTAGCGCCAGATGTTGTCCGGACCGGCCTCGATGCGCTTCCGCAGGCCCTCGGGGTCGCCGCTCGGCAGGTCGTACGCGACCTCGAGCGGCCCGAAACACACCTCGCACGCGAAGATCGGGCCGAGGGCGAAACGCTCACCGCACTCGCGGCAGGACAGCGCGGTGGCGGGGCCGAGAGCGACGGGGGTGGAACCGGAGGTGGCGTCCTGGGAATCCGCGGACGAAGTGGCGGTAGCAGCTTGCACAGCCATGGAGGCGAGGCCCTTTCTCCTCATCTTCCTCGCGACGTACTTCGCCACGAGACGGAATTGGCACCTTCCCGAGCCGGGAGCCTCGCGTCTTGAGACGAGACCGGCCGGAGGGTTGCCGGGGCTTCAACGGGCCGTTCCCTCTGCCCCTCTGGATGAGCGGTATGGCGCCGGGCGGGGCCCGGTGCGTTTGTCCGCGGCAGGCCACCCCGACATGAAGTGGACTCCCGCGTTGTTCAAGACTGTAACCGACGGCCCCCACAGTTGAGATAGTCGTCCGAACCGCGAGACGGATCACAGCGGGCCACCGCCCCGGTCACCCGCGGGCCGCCCCGCGACCACACCAGGGAGACGAAAACACGTGCTGGAAGAGGTGGAGCGCTGGCTGGAGCACCGCTCCTGGTCGGCCGCCGACCGGCCGCTGAGCCGGCTCCTCGCCGCGAAGCAGGCGGCAGGCCCGTCCGGAACGGTCAGCGTGGTGCTCCCCGCCCTCGACGAGGAGGCCACGATCGGGCCGATCGTCGAGACCGTCCGGCGCGAGCTGATGAGCCCGGAGGTCCCGCTCGTCGACGAGCTGATCGTGATCGACTCCGGCTCCGCCGACCGCACCGCCGCGGTCGCCGCCGCCGCCGGAGCCCGCGTCGTCCACCGCGACACGGTGCTGCCCCGGCTGCCCGCCCTGCCCGGCAAGGGCGAGGTGCTGTGGCGCTCGCTGCTGGTCACCCGCGGCGAGATCGTCTGCTTCGTCGACGCCGACCTGCGCGACTTCTCCGCCCGCTTCGTCTCCGGCATCGTCGGGCCGCTGCTCACCGACCCGGGCCTGCACCTGGTCAAGGCCATGTACGACCGGCCGCTCGGCGACACCGGCGACCGCGGCGGCCGGGTCACCGAACTCGTCGCCCGCCCCCTGCTCAACCTGCACTGGCCGCGGCTCGCCGGCTTCGTGCAGCCCCTCGGCGGGGAGTACGCGGCCCGCCGCTCCCTGCTGGAGCGGCTGCCCTTCCCCGTCGGCTACGGGATCGAGCTGGGCATGCTGGTGGACGCGCTGGACCTCGCCGGGCTCGACGCGCTGGCCCAGGTCGACGTCGGCGTGCGGCGCCACCGCCACCAGGACGGGCAGGCGCTCGGCCGGATGGCCGCCACGATCTACCGGACGGCCCAGGCCCGGCTGGCCCGCGGCCACCTCGTACGGCCCGTGCTCACCCAGTTCGACCGGGGTGCGGAGGGCGGGTTCACGCCGTCCGTGCACGAGGTGGCGGCCGAGGAACGCCCGCCGGTGATCACCGTTCCGGAGTACCGGGAGGTGCGCGCCCGGGAGGCCGCGGGGCGGGGGCGGGTGGCCTGACCGGCGCGGGGGCGGGTGGCCTGACCGGCGCGGCTCCCCGGGTCCGCGCCCCCGCGGGCCCCGGGCGCTCCGCGGGTGCGCCGGAGCACCCCGGACGGGCGCGGCCGGCGAGCGCTCCGTACCGGCGCCGCGACGCTCCGTACCGGCCTCCGGTGGCCCCTCCGGGTGACAAACCGCCCCTGTCCGCACGTTTGAGCGGATCTTTCGCGGGCTAGGCTCGCGACATGGTCGCAGAGCAGGCTGCCGAGGTACTCGTCGCGTCCAACCGCGGCCCCGTCGCGTACACCCTCGCCGAGGACGGCTCCCTGACCGCCAAGCGCGGCGGCGGCGGGCTGGTCTCGGGGCTGAGCGCGATCGGATCCGAAACCGACGCCCTCTGGGTCTGCGCCGCCCTCGGCGACGGCGACCGCGAGGCCGTGCACCGCGCCGCGGGCGAGCTCGACCCGGCCGACTCCGGCGGCCGGCGGGTACGGATGCTCGACATCGACCCGGAGACCTTCACCGCGGCGTACAACGGCATCGCGAACTCGGTGCTCTGGTTCGTCCACCACATGCTCTACCAGACCCCGCTGGAACCGGCCTTCGACGCCGAGTTCCGCGCCCAGTGGGCCGCCTACGAGCGCTACAACGAGGCCTTCGCGGAGGCGCTGGCTTCGACGGCCGCCGAGGGCGCCGCCGTCCTCGTGCAGGACTACCACCTGTGCCTGGTCCCCGGCATGCTCCGGGAACGCCGCCCCGACCTGCGGATCGGCCACTTCTCCCACACGCCCTGGGCGCCCGTGGACTACTTCCGGCTGCTCCCCGACGACATCGCCGCCCAGCTGCTGCGCGGCATCCTCGGCGCCGACCGGGCCGCGTTCCTGACCCGCCGCTGGGCCCGCGCGTTCTCGGTGAGCTGCGCCGAGGTCCTGACCGACAGCACCGTCGAGCCCGGCGGCCCGTCCGACGTCTCGGCGGTCGTGCACGGCGGCCGGACCACCCGGCTCGGGGTGCACGGGCTCGGCGCCGACGCGGACTTCCTGCTGGAGCGCTCGCACCGCCCCGACGTGGAGGAACGGCTCGCCGGCCTGCGCGAACAGATCGGCCGCAGCGACGGCGAGGCCCGCAAGGTGATCGTCCGGGTCGACCGCACCGAGCTGTCCAAGAACATCGTCCGCGGGCTGCACGCGTACCGCCTGCTCCTCGACGACCACCCCGAGTGGCGCGGCCGCGTCGTGCACCTCGCCTTCGCCTACCCCTCCCGGCAGGACCTCGCCGTCTACCGCGACTACACCGCCGAGGTGCGGCGGGTCGCCGACGGGATCAACGCCGACTTCGGCACGAAGGGCTGGCAGCCGGTCGTCCTCCACGTGAAGGACGACTTCGCCCGCTCCCTGGCCGCGTACCGGCTGGCCGACGTCGCCCTGGTCAACCCGATCCGCGACGGCATGAACCTGGTGGCCAAGGAGGTGCCGGTCGTCTCCGACGAGGGCTGTGCGCTGGTGCTGTCGCGGGAGGCGGGAGCGTACGAGGAGCTGGGCGAGGCGGCGACGGTGGTGAACCCGTACGACGTGACGGGGACGGCGCGGGCGCTGCACCGGGCGCTGTCGATGCCGCGGGGGGAGCGAGCGGAGCGGACGAAGCGGCTGGCTGCCGCGGCTACGGCGTTGCCGCCGGAGCGGTGGTTTCTGGATCAGTTGGCGGCGTTGCGGGAGGGGTGAGAGCGGCTGGCCGGGGTCCTGCGGGGCAGGGTTCTGCGGGGTTCGGGTTCCCTGCCGGGCTGGGGTGCGAGCACGGGTGCTGCGTGGGCGGGCGGGTGCGGGGTGCCTTGCCAGGCCGGGGTGCGAGCGCCGAAGCCGTGTGGGCGGGCGGGTGCCGGGGCCTCCGGGGTGGGGGGTTCCGGAACGTATATTTACGGCCCTGGGGGCCACAAATACACGGAAGCTTCCGGAACCCCCCACCCCTGCGGCCCCGCCACCCTCACGTCTCGTCCGCGGCTGATCCCCTTCGGGGCCTGGGCACGTCGGCAATCGCTGTCCAGAGAGTGGGCAGGTGGCCCCTGCACCGTCACGTCTCGTCCGCGGCTGACCGGTATCCGTGCTTGGGCGAGGAGCGTCCAGACGGTGGGCGGGTCCGTCAGCTTCACGTTCGTCGACGGTCGGTGCTTGTCGGCGGATGATCGAGCCTGCCGAGGCCGGAGGTGATCTACCTGTTCCGGATGGTGTTGGCCAGGGTGGTGATCAAGGTGACTACGCCCGCTGGGCCGTCGACTACGAGGTCCGCGCGTTGGGACAGTTCGTCGGCGCCCTCGCCCGAGGTGGCGGCGCTGCAGACCAGGATGCCGGGGAGGCCCTCGGAGCGGAGTTTTTCCACGGCGCCGAAGGCGGCGAGGTCGCCCAGGTCGTCGCCGGCGTAGAGGACCGCGCCGGCGCCGGACTGCCTCAGGTACTCCTCCAGGGCCACGCCCTTGTCCATGCCCGGCGGGCGGAGTTCCAGGACCAGTCGGCCCGGTTCGATGACCAGGCCGTGCCGCTCGGCCAGGGCCTGTAGGGGTTCGCGCAGGGATTCGAAGGCCCCCTGCGGGTCCGCGGCGCGGCGGGTGTGGACGGCGATGGCGCGGCCCTTGTCCTCCACGAAGGTGCCGGGCCAGCCGCCGTTGCGGTCGAGTACGCCCGGGAGTTCCGCCTGGACGGCGGCGACTCCGGGGTGCGGGGCGGGGGCGTGGACCTGGCTGGTCACCGCGTCCCAGCGTTCGGCCCCGTAGTGGCCGAGCACCACCAGGTGCTCCAGGCCCGGCACGCCCGCGAAGCCGCCGTGCCGTACGGCGACCCCGGCCGGGCGGCCGGTGATCACCACGGCCGACTGGAGCAGCGGTGCCAGGCGGGAGAGGGCGGGGACGGCGTCCGGGTGGGCGCGGGCCCGGTCCGGGTCGGGCACGATCGGCGCCAGCGTGCCGTCGAAATCGAGTGCCACCACAGCCCGTTCGGGCCGCTCCAGCAGCGCGGCGAGGCCGTCGCGTCCGGCGGGGGTGGCAGGGGTCGGCAGGGAATCCGGGATGCTGCCCATGGGCCCGACCCTACCGGGGCCGGGCCCTGCGCGGGTCAGCGATTGCGGCGACGGGACTCGCGGACCCGGCGCAGCCGGTTGACCGTCACCGGGTCGTGCGCGAGGGCCCGCGGATCGTCCAGCAGGGCGTTCAGGAGTTGGTAGTAGCGGGTCGGGGACATCCCCAGCTGCTCCCGCACCGCCCGCTCCTTGGCGCCCGGGCCCGGCCAGGTCCTGCGTTCCATGGCCAGGACGGCGCGGTCCCGGTCGGACAGGCTCTGCTCCTCCATGGGCCCAATCTAACCGGCGCTACTCGGAGGCGTTCTCCGTCGTGTCGGCGTCGCGCTGGAGCGCGCCGAGCACGCTGGACGGGTTGCCGTTCGGCTCGACGACCGTGCCGATGGAGCCCTTGAGCCGCTTGACGACCGGTCCCCAGGACCGCTTGCTCACCGGGTAGAACTCGGCGGTGGGGAGCTGGTCGAGGAACTCCCACAGGTCCTTGTTCTTCCGGTCGGCGCGCATGGCCTCGGACGCCGAGGTGGTGACCGGCAGCAGGTCGTAGCGGTCCGCGAACTTCAGGACGTTGTCCTGGCTGTAGGCGAAGTCGAGGAACTTGCCGACCGGCTCGCGGTGGCCCTTCTGCTTGAACGCCATCATCCAGTCGGCCACGCCGGTGGTCGCCTCGGACTCGCCGTTCTTGCCGGGCAGCGGCGCCATGCCGTACTTCACGTTCTTGGCCTGGGCCTGCTGCATCAGCGTCGGGTGGCCGTTGAGCATGCCGACCTCGCCGCGGGTGAAGCCGTTGAAGACCTCCTGGCGGTTGGTCCGGCCGGGGTCGGCGTTGGTCAGGGCCTTGCCGACCATCTCGTCCCGCAGCCACTCGAAGGTGCTGATGTTCTCGGGCGAACCGATCGTGTAGTTCCCGATGTTGTCGGTGTAGCCACCGCCGCCGCTCAGCATCCAGTTGAGCGTCTCGGCCTGCGGCTCCTCCTTGCCCAGCGGCAGCCCGTACGGGGACTTGACCCCGGCCCGCTTCAGCGCCTGGGCGTCCTGCTGGAGCTGGCTCCAGGTCTTCGGCGGCGCGGTGATGCCTGCCTTGGCGAACAGCTTCTTGTTGTAGAAGAGCACCCGCGTGCTGGAGACGAACGGCAGCCCGTACTGGACCCGGTGGAGCTCGCCCGCCTTCGAGAGACCGGGCAGGAAGTCGGCCTGGGTGGGGATGGAGAGCAGCTGGTCCGCGCTGTACAGCTTGCCCTGGGCCGCGTAGTCCGCGTACGCGCCGATCTGGGCGATGTCCGGGGCGTCGCCCCGCTTGACCATCTCGGCGACCTTGCGGTCCACGTCGTTCCAGCTGTAGACCTCGACGTCGACCTCGACCTCGTCGTGCTTCGCCTCGAACTCGCGGGCCAGCTCGTTCCAGTACTTCTTGGAGCTGTTGGCCGCCGAGTCGCCGTAGTCGGCCGCGACGAGCTTGATCGTCACATCGTCGCCGACCGAGCCGTCGCTTCCGCAGCCCGAAAGCGTGAGGGCCATGGCCATCGTGGTGCCTGTCGCTATGAGGCCCAAATACCGCCGCTGCACTGCGGATACCACCCTTTGTTCCTGAATCTTTCGTACCGCGGGGCTCCCCCGGCCCTGCGCGGGGCGCGGATCTCCGTCGGCGCGCCCCCCACAAGGTCTACACCACCGGATGTTCCGCTTCCGCAGCGCCCTTCCCTCTCCCAGCTCAGGACTGCTATCCACGAGGCGGACCCGAGTTCACTCCGCTTCGAAGGAGCACCGACCATGCCCGCAGCAGAGGAGTCCCGTACCGCGGCCGAGACGGCCACCCAGCCCGCCTGCTGGCGCCGAGCGGTGGAGGCCGCGGAGACGGCGGAAGGCCTGCCACGCCCCGGGGAACGGGTCGCGGTGACCGGCTGCGGCACGTCGTGGTTCATGGCGCAGGCCTACGCGGCGCTGCGCGAACAGGCGGGCCAGGGCGAGACCGACGCCTTCGCCTCCTCCGAATTCCCGGCGGACCGCCGCTACGACCGGGTCGTGGCGATCACCCGCTCGGGCACCACGACCGAGGTCCTGACCCTGCTGTCGGCCCTCCGCGGCCGCACCCCGACCACCGCCCTCACGGCCGACCCGAGGACTCCGGTCATGGACGCGGCCGACGCCGTCACCGTCCTGGACTGGGCGGACGAGGAGTCGGTCGTCCAGACCCGCTTCGCCACCACGGCGCTGGCCCTCCTCCGGGCCGGCCTGGAAGGTCACGGCCTGCCCCCCGGCGTGAAGCCCGTCACCGAGGCCGCCGCGGACGCGGAGCTCGCCCTCACCCAGCCGCTGCCGGCCGCGGTGCTCGGCGCGGAGCAGTGGACCTTCCTGGGCCGCGGCTGGACGTACGGCCTGGCCCAGGAGGCCGCCCTCAAGATGCGCGAGGCGGCCCGGGCCTGGACCGAGGCGTACCCGGCGATGGAGTACCGGCACGGCCCCATCTCCATCACCGGCCCCAACCGAGTCGCCTGGATCTTCGGCGAACTCCCCGAGGGCCTCTCCGGCGAGGTGGACCGCATCGGCGGCACCCTGATCGCCGACTCGGACGGCGACCTCGACCCGATGGCGGACCTGATCCGCGCCCAGCGCCTGGCGGTCGCGGTAGCGGAATCCAAGGGCCACAACCCGGACCACCCCCGCAACCTCACCCGCAGCGTGATCCTCACCGACTGACCGAACCGCTACGCCGCATGGACGCCACCGCACACTGAACGAAAGTGGCAAACCGGCGCGGTCGACGCGAAGGCAGTGCCACCGGACCGACCTGCACGTCAGGGCCACCAGGCCAGGCCTGGACGACGTCGCGCCACGACGGGCCGGTGGTCCGGACGCAAAGGCACGGGGCCGCAGGGCGCGATGAACGCAAGGGGGCCGCAGGGCGAGATGAACGCGGCGGTGCGCCCACGACGAGCCGAGTGGTCCGGACGCAAGGGGGTGGGGGCGCAGGGCGCCTTCACCCCCGTACGACGCCTCGTGCGAGGCACCGTACGGGCCGGGCGAGTGGGGCGGGGTCATGAATCGATTCCTCCGGGCTGGACAACAG